>CANQEO010000003.1 GCA_947595215.1 uncultured Bacilli bacterium | reverse complement strand
CACTTACATCAAACACACAATTTCAGTGTATTTTACTTCTTTTTGGCATCCTTTAGACATAGCAATACTATTGTCTCCACATGGAAAGTTTGAGAAAACATATCTACAGGTATTGCTTTTTTTATTTCGTAATTACTAGATAATATTTTTAAATCTCTAGCTAAGGTAGATGGTTCACAAGAAATATAAACTATTTTCTTTGGCTGCGCATTTAAAAGCGTACCTAAAAATTGTTTATCCGATCCCTTTCTTGGTGGATCCATAATCACAACATCAAAATGAATTCCTTCTTGATGCTTTTTTATGATAAATTCCCCCGCATCTCCTTCAAAGAAACTAATGTTATTAATTCCGTTTTCTTTTGCGTTATTTTTTGCATCTATAACCGCGCTTTTTACAATTTCAACACCAATAACTTTTTTAACTTTTTTAGCTGCTATCAAGCCAATTGTTCCTATTCCACAATAAGCATCAAGAACTAAATCACTTTTTTTGATATCCGCCAAAGAGATTGCGGTTTGATACAATACTTCAGTTTGTGTTGGATTAACTTGATAAAATGATTTTGGTGAGATTTTAAACGTTAATCCACATAATTGATCTTTAATAAATCCCGGACCAAATAATATTCTTTCTTTTTCACCAAGAATTACATTGGTATCTCTAGAATTGATATTTTGAACAATCGTAGTGATTTTCGGTTCTAAAGATTTTAAATCCTTAACAAAATTATTACGTCCTGGGAAAGTATCACAATTAGTCACTAAAACAACCATCACTTCATTAAAATAATAAGAATTTCTGATTAATACATGGCGTATAACTCCAATACGACGATCTTCATCATATGGTAAAATACGATACTTTTTCATTAATTGTTTGATAGTTGTTAGAATTTGATCAGCCATTTTATTTTCGATAGAGCAGTGTTCAACCGGAACAATATCATGAGTATTTTCTTGATAAAATCCAGAAACGATTTTTCCATTCTTAGATAATCTTACTGGCATTTGAATTTTATTGCGATAATGATAAGGTGGTTCCATACCAACAGTTTCACTTACTTCAATATCAATATCGCCAATTCGTTTTAAAGTTTCTTGAACTTTTTTTCTCTTAAATTCTTTTTGTCCAAGATACGAAAGATGTTGCAAAGAACACCCTCCACATTTTTTGTAAATTCCACACTTTGGTTTGACTCTTAAAGGAGATTCTTTAGTGATTTTAATCACGCGACCAAAGAAGCGATCTTTCTTTATAAAGGTCACTTCGATAAGCGCTTCTTCATCTGGTAATATATTTTCGATAAATCCCACAAGGTCTTGATATTTAACAACTCCCTTTCCATCATGAGAAAGATCAATGCATTTTCCATCAAAATTAAAAGGTTTAAAAGGTTTCTTTTTCATGAATCTATCTTTTCATTAAATTTTTGATATATTCGATTTCAACTGCAGTATCAAGTCTTGGGAATAATGGTGTGCCTTTACTCACTTTTTCACCACCGATAATAGTGAAATCTCTAATAGTTCCATATCCTTGTTTTGCTTTTTCTATACCTAATTGTTCAAATAATAATTTAGGTGCTTTCAAAAGCACCGGAGAAAGAAGAATAGCACATTGTCTTAAAGCGTTTGCCAAATGATTCATAACTGAAGCGAGTTCATCTTTTTTACTTTCGTCTTTTGCTAATACCCAAGGTTGTGTTTCTTCAATATATTTATTTGCGCGTGAAACATAATTGAGCACTTCAACAAATGCATCAGTAACGCGTAAATCATCCATTAATTTTTCATAATTATCAATCGCAGTTAATCCGCATTCTTCTAATTCTTTGTCAAAAGAAACAATTTGTCCTTGATATGAAGGAATTATACCATCAAAATATTTATTAATCATCGATATAGTACGGTTTAATAAATTACCAAAATCATTTGCTAAATCCACATTGATTCTTTCGACGAATTGTTCGGGAGTAAAGCTTCCATCACTTCCGAATATCGTTTCTCTAACTAAATAATAACGTAAGGCATCTAAGCCGTATTTTTCTATTAATGGTTCTGGCGCTACAACGTTACCTTTTGATTTAGACATTTTTTCATCTTTCATCATCAATAGACCATGAACAAAGACACGATCTGGTAAATGTAAACCTAAAGCCATTAAGAAAATCGGCCAATAAATTACGTGAAATCTTGTGATATCATTACCAACAAGATGGACAATTTCAGTTTCAGATGACCAGAATTTTTTAAATTTAGAATCATCTTCACTTAAATATCCTAATGCAGAAATATAATTAACCAAGGCATCTAACCAGACATAAACAACATGCTTTGGATTTTCTTTGATTTTAATACCCCAATCAAAAGAGGTTCTCGAGACACAAAGATCTTCAAGTCCCGGTTTAATGAAATTGTTAATCATTTCATTTTTTCGGCTCTCTGGAGTTATGAAATTTGGATTTTCTTCATAAAACTTCAGTAAGCGATCAGTGTATTTGCTCATTCTAAAGAAATAAGCTTCTTCTTCCGCTTGATGAACCGGACGTCCACAATCAGGACAAATATGATTTTCGCCTGCTTGAGAATCAGTCCAAAAAGATTCACAAGGTGTGCAATACCATCCTTTATAAGAACCTAAATAAATATCACCTTGTTCTAATAATTTAGAAAATATTTGTTGTACTACTTTTTCATGGCGAGGTTCGGTAGTTCTTATATAATCGTCATTAGTTATTTGAAGTTCTCTCCAAAGATTCTTAATTCCTGCGACTATTTCATCAACAAATTGAAGCGGTGTCTTATTAGCGGCTTCAGCATTCTTTTGAATCTTTTCTCCATGTTCATCAGTACCAGTTAAAAAGTATACATCTCTACCTCTCATTCGATTATAACGCGCTAAAGTATCAGCCATAGTAGTGCAATATGCGTGTCCGATATGTAAAGATGCACTCGGATAATAAATTGGAGTTGTGATGTAAAATCTTTTTTTCATACTAATTTTTTCCTTTCAATTAAGTAAAAAAAACCATCGCCAACGGCGATGGTATGATTATTTCATTCCGTATTTCTTCATGAAACGATCGACGCGGCCATCAGCTTGCGTAAATCTTTGTTTTCCTGTGTAGAACGGATGGCAGTTTGCGCAAGTATCAACACGAATTTCTTCTTTGGTTGATCCGGTTTCAAACACATTGCCACATGTAACACAAGTCACCTTTGTTCTGTGATAATTTGGGTGAATGTCCTTTTTCATTTCAGTATCTCCTTCTGCCTTAAACCTCACGCGGGTTTAAAGAAAGCGTATAAACTATATCAAAAAATTAGAATACGTGCAACTAAATTAAATTAAACTTATTAATTTGTGTTTATAAAATATCTTTTTTTATGCCCAACATTAATCATAAACTATAATCTTTATAATCAAAGATTAATACTAACTATGATTTAATATTAATTTTTGCTATTTTTTTTTATCAAACAAAAAGATAGTTAGCAACTATGCACAAACTATCTTTATTTTAGATAAGAAATAACCGTTTCGTTTTCTAATGTCCTTTTCATGTCGATTACTCGTTGATTAGAAGATCCTCTAAATAATAGCGATATATCTCGTAATTCTTTTATATAAGGACCATCAACTAAAACATCAGTTTTTTCTAATATTTGTAGATAACGATTATCTGTTTTTCCTAAATTTAGTAATTCCTCGTATTTATAACCAGTATAAACCCACGTTGATAAATTATGTTTTTTTGCCATATCTAGCAAATCAATCATGGCTTCTAATTGATAGAAAGGATCTCCTCCTGTTAATGTGATTCCATCGATGGAAACATTATTTATGACTCTTTTTTCAATTTCATCAAGAGTCATTTCTTTTCCACCATTTAACGCATGAGTATCTGGATTATGACATCCTGGGCAATGGTGGAGACATCCTTGCATAAATATCGCAGTTCTTATTCCTTCTCCATCTACAATAGATTCATCGATAATTCCACTAATCCGCATAATGGTTATGTTTTACGCGGTGTTCTACTTCAGCGCGTTTTGCATTATTGAAACGATCTAATGTTCCAACTAAATAACCGGTAATTCTTCTAATGCGTTCAAAATGTGCATCTTCAGTTTCATGTCTTCCACATTTTGGACAAACGTTATCGATAATTCCGTTATAGCCACAAACTGGATCACGATCAATTGGGTGATTGACGGAACCATAACCGATTCCTTTTTCTTTCATGTGACGAATAATCTTTTCGAAAGCTTTTGGATTCTTAGTTAAATCTCCATCAACCTCAACATAAGAAATATGGCCAGCATTTGTTAAAGCGTGATATGGTGCTTCAATATCAATCTTTCTAAACATTGAAATTCCATAATAAACCGGAACATGGAATGAGTTAGTATAGAATTCTTGATCAGTAACTCCTTCGATTATTCCAAATCTCTTCTTATCCATTTTTACAAATCTACCCGATAACCCTTCTGCCGGAGTAGCTAATAAAGAGAAGTTAAGCTTATAATCTTGCGCTGCTTTATCAAGTCTTTTTCTCATATGTGTAATAATTTCTAACCCGAGTTTTTGCGATTCTTCACTTTCACCATGATGTTTGCCCGTTAATGCTTTTAAGGTTTCCGCTAAGCCGATAAATCCGATTGAAAGGGTACCATGTTTGATAACTTCTTCAATTTCATCGTTCATATTTAATTTTTCAGAATCTATCCAAACACCTTGTCCCATCAAGAATGGGAAATTATATACCTTCTTATGCTTTTGAACTTCAAAACGTTCTAATAATTGACGAATACATAATTCCATCATATCGTCTAAACGTTTATAAAATTCGTCAATATTTTTACTTAATAAAGCAAGACGTGGCAAATTGATTGAAGTAAATGATAAGTTGCCTCTTCCACAAGTAATTTCTCGACTTGGATCATAAACATTACCCATAACTCTAGTGCGGCAGCCCATATAGGCAACTTCAGTATTGTAATCGCCTTCTTTATAGTATTGTAAATTATATGGTGCGTCGATAAATGAGAAATTAGGGAATAATCTCTTGGCAGAACATTCAATCGATTTTATAAATAAATCGTAGTTTGGATCTCCTTCTTTATAAGAAATACCATCTTTTACTTTAAAGATTTGAATTGGGAAAATAGGAGTTTCACCATTTCCTAACCCAGCCATTGTAGCATCAAGAAGAGAACTGATTACTAATCTTCCTTCCGGTGAAGTATCAGTGCCATAGTTTAAACTTGAAAATGGTACTTGTGCACCCGCCCTTGAGTGCATGGTATTTAAATTATGGATAACAGCTTCCATCGATTGTAATGTAGCATCTTTGATATCATTTTCAGAATTTTCTTTAACCTTAGCAATTATCCTATCAACTTTTTCTACTTTATTTGCTATTCTTTTTTTCAATTCTTTTTCAAATTCATCACGTAAGTAGCATGGCACTAAACCTGTTTCTTCTTCAATCTTCGCAAATAATTCTTTTACTTCATCAAGAGTCATTATTTCATCGAAAATATTAATCAATTTAAAGAAGTTATTACGGAATATTTTCTTATAGCTCTTGCGAACACCTGGAGCCATAGAATAATCGAAATTAGGAACCGATTGACCACCATGTTGATCATTTTGGTTTGCTTGAATGGCGATACACGCTAAAGCACCATAACTTCTAATATCATTGGGTTCTCTTAAGAAACCATGACCAGTTGAAAATCCACCTTTGAATAACTTAATTAAATCAATTTGACAACATGTCATCGTTAAGCTATAGAAATCTAAATCATGAATATGAATATCGCCCTCGATATGAGCTTTGGCAATATCTTTTGAAATCATGTTATTTAAATAGAAATATTTTGCTGTTTCTGAACCATATTTAAGCATGGTACCCATCGCAGTATCACCATCGATGTTTGCGTTTTCTCTTTTTACATCATTTTTGGAGGCATCCATAAACGCGATATCTTTAATGGTACTCATTAAGTTAGATTTAGCTTCACGCACTTTACTACGTTCGTTACGATAAATAATATAGGCTTTAGCAGTAATTGCATAATCATGTGCTATTAATATATTTTCAATAGTATCTTGAACATCTTCAACCGTTGGATTCTTATCCTTGTAGGTTGTTGATAACTTTTCCACAACTTCATCAACTATTTTTCCGATTTGAAGTTCTTCTTCTGTGGCTTCGGCGGCCTTTGCAATAGCTTGATAAATCTTATCTACTTCAAACTTTACAACTCTTCCATCACGCTTTACTACTTTCTTGATCATAACGTATATTCCTTTCAAAAAACGCTTAAAAATGACAATTTTTGCCAATTTTGGGGCGATTAAAACCTAATACTCCAATATAACTACTATTTGGGATATTATGTTAACCAAAAACGATTCTTGGTAAGAAATATTATACTTTGTGAATTTTAATATTCAAGCCCAATGCAACAAAAATTTAATCCACAATTGCCGCATACTTTTTATGTGGAAAAGTTGCCTCTTAACACTTTTTTATTAATCAGTTTTATTTATCAAATAAAAAGTTATACAATAGGTATGTTAGAGAGGAATTGTAAAATTTTTATGAATTTTGTAGAACGCTTTATCAAATACATTATGGTCAATACTAAAAGCGACGAAAACTCATCTTCTTATCCTTCAACTTCAACACAAATTGAGTTTGCTAAAATGCTTTTAACTGATTTAAAAGAACTCGGTATTAAAGATGTCGAAATGGATCAATACGGATTAATCTATGGTGGTATCTCAGGAGATAACAATAAGGATATCATTGGGCTTATTGCCCACATGGACACTTCACCGGAAATAGATGGTGGAAACTTTAAACCACGCATTATCGAAAATTATGATGGCAACCCTATTAAACTAAACGATAAATATGTTCTAAATTCAGAAGAATTCCCTTCTTTATTAGACCATAAAGGACAAAGTCTTATTGTAACTGATGGAGAACATCTATTAGGTGGCGATGATAAAGCCGGTATTGCCATTATCTTTGAGATCTTAAAATACTATAATTCTCACCCTGAAATTAAACATGCTCCAATTCGTTTTTGCTTTACGCCAGATGAAGAAATCGGTAACGGCGCTGATCATTTTGACGTCAAAAAAATGAAGGCTAAAATCGCATACACTATCGACGGAGGAAAATATAATGAAGTTAATTACGAAAACTTTAATGCTTATAGCGTTAAAGTTGATGTCTATGGAAGAGGAGTACATCCAGGAAGCGCTAAAAATATTATGATTAACTCCATCACTTTAGCTATGGAATTTAATTCTCTATTACCTTCAAATATGGTTCCTGAAAAAACCGAAGGATATGAAGGATTTAATCATTTATCTGATATTAAAGGTTCCGTTGAACATACAGAATTAAATTATATTATTCGTAATCATGATAGCGGACAAATCGCTAAACAATTAGAGGATTTTAATAATATAAAAGAATCATTAAACAAAAAATATCCTCACGCTAAAATCGAAGTAACTATCAAAGAAAGTTATCGGAACATGTACGATTACTTCAAAAATGATATGACTGCCATTCACAAACTCGAAAGAGCGTTTGAAAAAGTAAATGAGAAGATCATCTTTAGTCCTATCCGTGGTGGTACAGATGGCGCCAGAATCACTTTTATGGGTTTACCTTGTCCAAATATTGGAACTGGTGATTATAATTGCCATGGTCGTTATGAATATGTTTCAATCGATGAAATGGCTAAAGTGATCTCAATTGTGAAAGCTTTATTAGAAGAATAATTCTATTTAATAACCGCCAAACCTTCTTTATTGATATTTACAAATATCGGCAATCCATTTCTATAAGTTTCTAATTCTACTGACTTTAAATATATTTCATGATAATAGATGACATATTCTAAAAAGAATTCATTCTTTTGATCTTCTTTAAAGATGACATAAAGAAACATTTGCTCTTTATCAAAATAGCCATGAAAGGTTTGTACATCTTCTTCGCGATAAATCGGAATGTCATCATAAGTTCTGGGTTTTATCTCGCTATGTGGTTCTAAAACCGCGACTAAAATAAATGATAACACTCCAAGTGTTAAATATAATCCAAGAGTATAAATTACACGGTAAATATATTTAAAAAAAGTCATGCTTTATCACCCATGACTTATTATTACCAAAATTTATACTTTTCTTTTGTTTTTAAAATAATTTTTTATGAGTGTTTCCGCCTCTTCTTTTAAAATATCACGATCAATCATAGGTCGATGATTGACAAACTTTTGTTCATACATATTAAATTCGTCATTGAGTACTCCGCCTTTAGAATCAGGAGCAGCATATACAACTCGCATAATACGCGATAAAAATATCGCTCCCGCACACATCGGACAAGGTTCTAATGTTACATAAAGCGTACAATCAATTAAACGCCAACTTTTTAGTTTTCGATTAGCCTTTTCAATCGCTACTATTTCAGCGTGTTTAATCGCTGATGAAGTTCTTTCTCTAAGATTATGTCCTCGAGCGATTATTTTATCATCTTTTACAATAACACAACCCACGGGAACTTCATCCTTCTCGAAAGCTTTCTTCGCTTCTATTAAAGCTGCTTTCATGAATTTTTCATCTTGATTCATTTAATTCTCCAAAAAAACCACCGCACACTCACGAACAACTTAAGGCTGCTACCTCCCGGTCCTGACCTGGTTCATCTCCGTGAATCGCGATGGCATTATTATTATACTAAAAGTTTTTGATTTTTAAAAGTTTTTATTTAATAACTTCTAGTCCCCCCATATATGGACGTAAAACTTCCGGAATATTAATTGATCCATCTGGATTTAAATGGTTCTCAATAAGAGCAATTAACATTCTTGGTGGCGCAACTACAGTATTATTTAAAGTATGAGCGTAATAATTACCTTTTTCACCTTTAATTCTAATACCTAAACGACGTGCTTGGGCATCTCCCAAGTTTGAGCAGCTTCCAACTTCGAAGTATTTCTTTTGACGCGGAGACCATGCTTCAACATCGATCGATTTAACTTTTAAGTCGGCAAGATCACCACTACAGCATTCTAATGTCCTGACAGGTATATTCATGCTCACAAACAATTCAACAGTATATGAATAAAGTTTTTCAAACCACTCTTTAGATTGTTCTGGTTCACACACCACTATCATTTCTTGTTTTTCAAATTGATGAATACGATAAATTCCTCTTTCTTCAATACCATGAGCGCCTTTTTCTTTTCTGAAGCATGGTGAATAAGAAGTTAAAGTATATGGTAACTCATTTTTCTCGAGAATTGTATCGATAAATTTACCGATCATTGAGTGCTCACTAGTACCGATAAGATATAAATCTTCACCTTCGATTTTATACATCATTTGTTCCATTTCTACAAAACTCATAACACCTGTTACGACATTGCTTCTAATCATAAAAGGTGGAATGTAATAAGTGAAACCTTTGTTGATCATAAAATCACGAGCGTATGTGATAACCGCGGAGTGTAAACGTGCGATATTTCCTTTTAAATAATAGAAACCATTGCCCGCCACTTTACGAGCGCTATCTAAATCAATACCATTAACTTTTTCTAAGATATCGAGATGATAGGGAATATCAAAATCAGGAACTTTTGGTTCTAAGAAACGTTTAACTTCAACATTTTCACTATCATCCTTTCCGATTGGAACGCTTGGATCAATAATGTTTGGAATAACCATCATTCTCTTTTTAAGTTCTTCTGATAATCTTGTTTCTTCTTCTTCGATTCCAACTAAGCGTTCATTGATTTCGATAACTCTCTTTTTAATTTTTTCGACTTCTTCAAGTTCTTTATTCCTCATTAAAAGACCAATTTTACCTGAAGATGTATTTCTTTCAGCACGCAAATCTCCACCTTCATTTTTTAAAGCACGAATCTTGCGATCTAATTCAATCACTTCATCGACAAGCGGAAGTTTTTGATCTTGAAATTTTTTCTTGATATTTTCCTTTACAAGATCAGGATTTTCTCTTACAAACTTGATATCTAACATAATAATATCCTCCTAAAAATATAAAAGTCCCTTTTTCAAGGGACGATTTACCGTGTTGCCACCCAAGTTACATTCTAAATTTGAATGTCTCTTCATTAAGGTATTAACGCTACCAACGGAAACTTTCGTTTCGTTCTCCCGGATGGATTTCGACATCGTTTCGATAGCTTTCACCAAATTGCTAACTCTCTATAATCTGCGATTTTTTGTCTACTTAGTCCGTTCTTCAAACAAATTTATTGTATGTCGATATTTACTACTTTTCAATCTTTTCTTTCTCAATAACCACGTTTTCGTAAATTTCTTTTAATTTTAAAGCAATGTTATCGAGCAAATGTTTCTCAAGAAAATCATTAACTGTATTTTTTAAATCAACTATGCTATTGTCATTGATATTAGCCACTTTTTCAACCATTTCTTCCATTGTTTCCACGTTGATTGAAGTTACATTATCAATCAATATCTCATTATAGATTTTGCTCTTAAAAGTAATAATTTGACAATTAGTAATCATCGCTTCTAAAATCGTTTCTACTGAAACATAGCGCTCAGATAAAATCAGAAACGCTTGCGAATATACTAATGCCGATTTAAATAGATCTTCATCGACATTACCTTTTAAATGCAAATTGCTAGGAAGTGAATCAAGAACCTTATTTATTTTTCTTTTAAAGAAACTTCGCTTTGGTTTTTCTCCGAAAAGATAGAATTGAAGACGTGGAAATTTACTTGCTATCAAACTATAATTTTCTAAATCTTCGATATACTTTGGGGAAATCATTCCAACACAAAAACGATCGCTTTCTTGTAATCCCGCATATTTTAAAAACGATGTTTTTTCAAGTTCTGTCATCTTATCAAAAAGTTTATATGAGATTCCAGGACTTAAAACTTTAGATGGTGTCTCAACTTTGTTTTCAATAAGAATTTTTTCAATCTCATCCGAAGGAACGATTACCATATTAACTTTTGAAATAGCTGTTTTCAATGATCCCGGAAGTTTATTTCCCTCTTTAGCAACTTGAACTTTAATGGTTTTTGTATCATTTAAACCACTAAAAACAATCGGTATTTGTAATTCTCTTACTTTATTGATCACATCGATATCGTTTACTGAAATAAAGTGAGCAACATCAAATATATCTTCAGAATTGTTTGTATATTCAAAGCCTAAAATTTCAATCATTAAGCGCAAATTACGATATATGCGTTCTTCGACAACATCAGGCTTTTTACGAGGTCCTAAATATAGAAGAATTTTCATGTTTATTCATTCTCACTATTGTTTTCTGCAACAATTTCTTCCATATCATCTTCAGCATCCAAGATAGCCAAAGATGAGACGGAATCATTTTCTTCGACACGGATAATTTTAACACCTTGAGTATTACGACCTGCGATTGAAACTTGTTTTAATTTTGTCCTAATTACAATACCCGCTTTGGTGATAACGACAACATCTTCATCACCATTAACGGCTTTGGTGGTTACTAATTGACCTGTCTTATCAGTCATATTCATAGTGATGACACCTTTAGTTCCACGAGAAGTGAGACGATAATCAGATAGTGGTGACATCTTACCATAACCATTAGTGGAAATAGCTAAGATATAACTTCCTTCCTTAGAGGTAGTTAATCCCACCGCTTCTGCATCTTGAACATCCATACCACGGACACCAGAAGCACTTCTTCCCATTGGACGTACATCATTTTCATTGAAAGTAACCATCTTACCGTTTGATGCAGAGATAGAAATTAAGCAATTACCATCAGTTAATTTAACACCTAATAACTCATCTTCTTCACGCATGGTAATCGCTTTTTTACCATTTTGACGAATTAATTCAAATTCCATCAAGGAAACCCTCTTAACGACACCTTTTTTAGTTGCAAAGAAAAGATATTTTCCTTCTTCGTATGAATCTACCGAGATAATAGACATTACCTTTTCATCTTTTTCTAATGACAAGAGATTGACGACCGGTAAACCTTTCGAAGTTCTAGAAAATTCTGGAACTTGATGCCCACGAAGACGATAAACCTTACCACTATTAGTAAAAAACATCAAATCGGTATGAGTCTTCGCATAAACAATCTTATCGACGACATCATCTTCATGAGTATTCATACCTTTAATACCATGACCACCGCGATTTTGTGCTTTGAAGGTATCACTAACTAATCTTTTGATGTATCCGTTTGTAGTTAAGGTGATAACAATATCATCTTCCGGAATTAAATCTTCATCGTCGATTGAGATGAAATGGTTGTTTATTTCAGTTTTTCTTTCATCGCCAAATTTTTGCTTAATTTCTTCTAATTCTTCAACGACGAGATTAACGATGTGTTCATGATCGGAAAGGATTAAACGATATCTTTCAATGTCAGCTTTTAAGGAATTAATTTCATCGACAATCTTGTCTCTTTCTAATCCGACTAAACGATTTAATCTCATATCGAGAATCGCTTTTGCTTGAACATCTGATAATGAGAAGGTTTCCATCAAACGTGCTTTTGCTAAATCTGAAGTCTGGGAACCTCTAATAATTTCAATAACCGCATCAATCGAATCGATTGCAGTTAATAGACCTTCTAAAATATGTAAACGATCTAACGCTTTATTTAAGTCAAAACGCGTTCTTCTTTCGATGACTTCGCATTGGTGATTTAAATAATGTTTTAATAATTCATTAATCGGAAGAATTAACGGTTCACCATTAACAAGTGCAAGGTTAATAATACCAAAGCTAACTTGCAATTGAGTATTCTTAAATAATTGATTGAGAATTACTTCAGCGATTACATCTTTACGAAGTTCAATGACTATTCTTATACCTTGTTTGTTAGATTCATCGCGGATATCTGTAATTCCTTCAATTACTTTATCACGAACTAATTTTGCGATAGAATCAACCATTAAGGATTTGTTAACTTGATATGGAATCTCGGTAATAATAATTCTCTTTTTGCCATTTGGCATTTCTTGAATTTCAGTGCGCGAACGCAAAACGATAGAACCTTGTCCTGTTTCATATGCTTTTTTTATTCCCGCTCTACCTAAAATAATGCCACCGGTTGGAAAATCCGGTCCACTTAAATATTCACTCATAATTTCAAGTGGTGTTAATTCAGGATTTTTAGCTATCGCTTGTACTGCATTAATAACCTCTCTTAAGTTATGAGGTGGAATATTTGTAGCCATACCAACCGCAATACCGGAAGAACCATTAACTAACAAATTTGGAAAACGAGATGGTAAGACGACCGGTTCTTGTTCTTCACCATCATAGTTATCCATAAAATCGACAGTATCTTTATTAATATCGCGAACCATTTCGAGTGCAATTTTAGACATTCTAGCTTCGGTATAACGCATAGCAGCGGCTCCATCACCATCGATAGAGCCGAAGTTACCATGTCCATCAACTAGAGTATATCTAATTGAGAATGGTTGAGCCAATCTAACTAAAGAACCGTAAATTGCCGAGTCTCCGTGTGGGTGATATTTACCCATGACGTCACCGACGATTCTCGCTGATTTGCGATAAGGTTTATCAGGTTGCATGCCTAATTCATTCATACCATAAATGATACGACGATGAACTGGTTTTAATCCATCTCTAACATCTGGTAAAGCTCTTGAAACAATAACAGACATCGCATAATCTAAGAATGAATTTTTTACCTCTTGTGCGAGATCGCGTTCACTCATTCCTGGAACGATACCTTCTTCAATCCCTTCTATTGTCTCATCATCAATTTCAACTTCTTCTTGTTCGTCATTAACCATTTCTTCTTCGGAAGAGTTTTCTTCATCGTTAAGATTTTCATCGATGAATTCTTTTAAATTCTTTTCATCTGCCATTTTGATTTACCCCCCTAGATATCGAGATTCTTGACGAACTTCGCATTATTCTTAATGAAATCTTTACGTGGTTCAACACGATCCCCCATCAGTTCATCGAAGATTTGATCGGCTTCCATCACATCTGATAAGTTAACTCTTATCATCTTGCGCTTTTCTGGATCCATTGTGGTTTCCCAAAGTTGAATGGCATCCATTTCACCAAGACCTTTATAACGTTGTAGTTTAAGTGACTTAGCCGCTGGTCCTAATTTTTGTTTTAATACCTCTAATTGCTCATCATTATAGCAATAGTAGTCTTTGTTACCACGAGAAGCTTTGTAAAGAGGTGGTTGTGCGATATAAACATATCCTTGTTCGATAAGTGGTTTCATGTAACGATAGAAGAACGTTAATAGAAGAATTCTAATATGAGAGCCATCGACATCAGCATCAGTCATGATAACGATTTTATGATAACGAATTTTACTAACATCAAAATCTGCCCCAAAACCACCACCAATTGCGATAATCATATTGCCGATTTCAGCATTGGCGAAGACCCTCTTTGGAAGAGCTTTTTCAACATTTAAAATCTTACCGCGAAGTGGCATAATCGCTTGTGTTTCACGATCACGTCCATTTTTAGCTGAACCACCAGCTGAGTCTCCCTCTACGATAAATAATTCGCATTTTTCAGCGTCTTTAGAAGCACAATCTGCAAGTTTTCCCGGTAAAGAGGTAATTTCTAAAACACTCTTTCTTCTCGTATTTTCACGCGCTGCTTTAGCTGCTTGACGTGCATTTGCAGCCAGTATAACTTTATCGATAATCAATTTAGAGATCTTCGGATTCTCGTTCATAAAACGTTCTAATTGAGCTCCAAAAACCGAAGATGTGATTTTACGAACTTCTGAGTTACCCAATTTTCCCTTAGTTTGTCCTTCATATTGAGGATCTGGGTGTTTAATTGAGATAACTGCTGTTAAACCCTCACGACAGTCATCGCTAGTGACCGATTCTTCATTATCTTTTAGAAGTTTATTATTACGAGCGTAATTATTAATAACACGCGTTAAAGCTAATTTAAAACCATCTTCGTGCATACCACCATCATGAGTATTGATGTTATTACAGAAAGAATAAATCGCAGGAACATATGAATCGTTATATTGCATTGCAATTTCAACTGTAATTCCATCTTCTTTACCTTCACAATAAATGACATCTTCACTCATTGGAATTTTGTTACGATTTAAGTATTGAACGTATTCCTTAACACCTCCAGCATAGCAAAACTCTTCTTTGATTTCTTCTTCATTACGTGCGTCAACTAAAATAATTCTTACACCTTTATTCAAGAATGCCATTTGGCGAATACGATCACGAATAGTTTGGTAATTAAAAACAATAGTATCTTTAAAAATTGTTGGATCCGGTTTAAAAGTAACGATGGTACCTGTATCTTCACAATCTCCGATTCTCTTTAATGGTTCAACTGTGTGGCCACCATGTTCAAACCGAATAAAATAGATTCCACCATCTTTATGAACTTTGATTTCTAACCATTCCGATAATGCGTTAACAACAGATGCACCAACACCATGAAGACCACCAGAAACTTTATATCCTCCGCCTTCACCGAACTTACCACCAGCGTGCAAGATGGTATAAACAGTTTCAACTGCGGATTTACCGGTCTTTTCATGAATACCGACCGGAATACCACGGCCGTTATCTTTAACCGTTACCGATTCACCTTTATTAATAGTAACGTGAATAGTATCACAATAACCTGCTAACGCCTCATCTATCGCATTATCTACAATTTCCCAAACGCAATGATGTAATCCGGCTTCAGATGTAGTACCGATATACATACCGGGTCTTTTACGAACCGCTTCTAATCCTTCAAGAACTTGAATGTTTTCTTCCGTATAATTTGCATCAGCTTTTTCATCTTCCGGAATAAAACTATGCGTTTCTTTTTCTAATTCATCATTTTCCATCGTTAGATCCTCCTTGTTATCTTATCAAGTGCTACATCGTATAGAGCACCATTTTTAATTTCCATTTTGACACTAGTTATAAATACCTGTTCCATTTCATTCAACAGATTTGCGAGATTCTCACGTCTTTTTCGATCTAATTCCGACATTACATCATCAAAGATCAAAATAGGATCCTCACCACTTTTAATTTTAACAATTCTTGCTAGCGCTATCTTTAAAGCCAGAATTGCTAATCGATTTTGTCCTTGCGAGCCGTACGAAGCGATTTCACACCCATCCAGGAGCATAATAACATCGTCCTTATGAATTCCCGTCGAAGTAACTTTTCGTTTCATATCAGTCTCTGTATCGCGTTTATAACGAGCGTTTAATTCTTTTTTAAACATTTCATAAGAATCAAATTTTTCTAATAGTCCTTTATGAACTAATTCAACTTGATGTTCTTCACCGCTCAATGAGTTATAGATACTTTGAATTATTCCATTGATGTCTTCGATAAACTTCACGCGTTTTGTTTCAACGATATATTGAGGTTCAATCATTTGTTTGGTGATTACTTCAATCATCATTTCATCATAATCACTTTCTTTTAGAAGCGCATTTCGATTTTTAATTAAATTTCTAAATGTAGTTAACGCTTGAAGATACACCTTATCTAGCGAAGCGATTGTTTGGTCAATTAGTTGTCTTCGTTCCTTAGGTGAATCTCTGAATAAAGCGACATCTTCCGGAATGAACGATACCACCCTAACTTCACCGCTGAAATCGGAAAGTTTCTTAATGTTATTTTGATCTAATGTTATAAGTTTACCTTCTGAGTTTAAAACGATACGAATCTCTTTAGTAAATCTATCATTTCTTACCTTCGCTTCAATTATCGCATATGGTGCTTTAAATCTGATCAAGGAACTTTCTTCATTACCGCGAAATGATCTCATCAAAGCCATATAAGCTATCGCTTCTACAGCATTTGTTTTGCCACTTCCATTTTCACCGATTAGGGCGTTAAGACCTTTTTCGAAATTTACAATTATGTCTTCGTAATTTCGATAATTAACTAATCTTAAATTTTCAATCCACATTATCTACGAGCGTATAATGCTCTCCCTCCACTTCGACGATATCACATGGATAAAGTTTCCTCCCACGTCGATAATCTTCTTCATCATTGATTATGATTTTGTGAGTCTTCAAGAAAAACTTAGCTTCACCACCACTATCGATTAAATTAACCAATTTAAGAAATTGACCTAGCGTGATAAATTCACTATTGATTTTTACGTTTTTCATATGCACTCCATAGTCAATAAAAAAAGAATTCTACTAGAATATTTTAACACATTTATTTATGAATATAAATAACAAATAATATTTTCTATCTAGAAGATTAAAAAAAACCAGGAATTTCTTCCTGGCTTCGATTGTTAATAATATGTTCTAACCGGTGTTACAATTTGAATTACGCTTTCATCTGTCGGCGAGGTTACTTTGAATAACGAAGTTTCTCCGACAAATGATAAGACAACATCTTCACTCATCGCCGCTTTTATCGCTTCGATAACGTAGTTAACATTGAAAGAAATCGTAAATGGATTACCATTATATTCGAATAATTCAATGTGTTCTTCGGCAGAACCAACTTGTTCACTTCTAGAAGAAACAACCACTTCATCTTCAGTTAAAGTTAATTTAACGATACTTTCAGTTTCAGTAACTAATAACGAAACGCGTTGCATTGCCTCAATGAACTTAGCGGCATTGATTTTCAACACATTAGCAAATGTTGACGGAATCATTCTATTGGTATTTGGGAATTCCCCACCGATTAAGCGTGAAAATACTTTTGTACCTTCATAGATAAATACCACTTTGTTCTCAGCGATAACGACTCTAATAACGCCACCATCAAGCAACTTAGAAACTTCGACAATTGTCTTAGTTGGAATATTTGCTTCAATACGATGAGATTCCGCACATTGATATTTTTTCTTTGCTAATCTAAATCTATCTGTCGCTGAAAAATCTAACATATCACCATCTGCTTTTACATTGATTGCAGTGATAATCGGACTACTCTCTTTGGTAGAGGCCGCAAATGCCGTTTGAGCGACGATTCTTTTAAAATCTTCAGCGCTAAATTCAATTGCTTCTCCTTGAACATCTAAATCGAGATCCGGATATTCTTCAGCACGCATTGAATTTAATTTAAATTCTGATTTATCATCACGAATCTTAACGATTGTGGTATCGATTATTTCGATTGTAATTATTTTGGAATCTAACTTGCGAACGATTTCTAAAAGGTAACGCGCCGAGATTAAAGTTGCCCCTAATTCGTAATTGATAATGATATCGCGTTCTTCACGACGAACCGGAAGAATGCTTTGGATAGTCATTTCATTGTTGCTACCGGTGACTACTAACCGATCTGCTTCCATCTCTAATTTGAAATTCAACAAAGCTGGAGATGGTGTTTTAGAACCGATGGCAATATAAACGGTTGTTAATGTTTTTAGAAGTTCGAGACGTTCGACTGTTAATTTCATTTTTATTATTCCTTTCTTTTTCTTACGGATAAATAATAACAACAATAATAGCTGTGGGAATTGTTGATAAGTTCTATTCGTTGATGAATAAAATTTATCAAACCATACATATTATATCATAAATGATATAAAGGAGACAGGTATTTTAACTTTTTAATGATTTTTGTATATCGTTAATCGCTGTGGCTAATTGTGTGTCTGTCTTTAACATTATCCTCACTTTATCAACAGCCGAGATGACAGTTGAATGATCGCGACCACCGAATATCTGTCCTAATTTGATAAATGGAGTGAAACATAATTG
This sequence comes from uncultured Bacilli bacterium, assembly GCA_947595215.1. Classification (GTDB taxonomy): domain Bacteria; phylum Bacillota_I; class Bacilli_A; order RFN20; family CAG-449; genus CANQAG01. The sequence goes on along the minus strand of CANQEO010000003.1, from coordinate 59,149 downwards.
CCGACATAGATACATCGCGATATGACGAGCTAAAGCGATTTGGGAAGTTCTAAACTTCGATTTGATTTGTTGCTCCGTTAAATGATAGTAATCGGCAACAGTTTCGATAATTCGCTCTTCTGTGATCGTTTTTGAGGCTTTTTTGACACTCATGATAGGTTGCGCTGAAGCTTTCACAATATCAAGAGTAATTCTTTCGCCATGTTTGATATTGATTGTATAGAAAATAAGACGATTTAAAGCCCCTTCAAGTTCACGAATATTTTTATTGAAGTTTTCAGCTAAGAAGACAAGGCCTTCAGCATCAAATTTTTCAACTGCTAAGCCATTAGAACTGATTTTTGTTTTTAAGATTTGAATTAAAGTGGGGGTATCTGGATTAACAATATTAACACTTAATCCCATATTAAAACGGCTAACTAAACGTTCTTCTAATCCTTTTAAATCATTTGGATGTCGATCCGAAGTTAAAACTACCTGTTTTCCGGAATTTATAAGAGTGTTAAAAATATGGAAGAACATTTCTGAAGTTTTATTTTTATCGCTTAAGAATTGAATATCGTCGACAAGTAAAACATCCACGGTTCTAAAATAATCTTTTAAAGATTCGCTTTCTTGATCACCGCGAACATAGCGGATGAATTCATCTATGAAAGTATCAGTATTGATATACAAAACTTTTGCGTATGGGTTTGTTTCTTTTGCACGATTTCCAATTGCGTGGAGAAGGTGAGTTTTTCCTAAACCTGATTTTGAATAAATAAATAGCGGATTAGGGTTAAAAGATCCTCCGGGAGCAGCCGTAACTAAGATTGAAGCTTGAACTGCTTCACGATTACAATCTCCGACGACAAAATTATCAAATGTATATTTTGAATTGATAACACTATTGGCGAAGAATTGATGCTTTGTCGGTTGTGGTTTATCAGTGAAGTTTTTGACCTCTTCCGAGGTGATTAATTCTAAGTCATATTGAGATTCAGTTACCATTTTTAAAGCGTCATTTATAATCTCATTATAATGTGCATTACTTTTTAATAGATTTGCTGCTAAAGCCGAATTCACGATAACAATTATTTTATTTCCATCGATTTTATGAATTCTTGAATCTGCAAGGAATGAATCAAAGACATGTCGGTCAGAGATACGATCCTTTACTATTGATAAGACATTAGACCAAAGCTGGTTTTGTTGTGATAATGTAACGACCATATACACATAACCTCCGACGTTATGAAAATAATATCACGAATGACCCTATCATAAATAGAAAAAAATGGGGTTAAATAAAATTTTCCACAATCAAAATCTATAAAACGACGAATATTTTAAGTTTTCCACAATTATGAACAATTTTTTGTTGTGGAAAGCGGTGTGGATAATTTAATGTGGATAGGTGTTTGTGGAAAATGTGGATTAAAAACAACATTGTTTTTGTATTTTCGACAATAGTTAAACGTTATTTTATCGAGATTTTATCTTTTTTTCACATACAAAAAATAGCGTTTTCCACATGGTGTAGATTTGTTGATACATAGTGTAGACCAATAAAATTAAATAGTTTTCACAGGCAAAAAAACTCGAATATTTACGCTAAATCTAAATTTTATTTTTTTGCCTCATATGGTTGACTAGTTATATATTTATTATTATAATCTTAAGCGTCTATTGATTTAAATCGGAGGTGTATCAATTTGAAAAGAACGTATCAACCTAGCAAACGAAAACATAAAAACGTTAGCGGTTTCCGTGCAAGAATGGCTACCCCTAATGGACGTAAGGTTTTAGCTAGACGTCGGTTAAAAGGAAGAAAAGTCCTTTCTGCCTAAGAAACTTAAACCACTGGACGAACTTCCGGTGGTTTTTTTAGAATTAGGAGGCAAAATGGATGAAAAAAGAAAATCGCGTTAAATCGCATCAAGATTTTCAAAAGGTAATTGCTAATAAAAAATCATTTGCTAATAGCAGTTTTGTGATGTATTATGCTACAAGCGAATACGATCATCCACGTTTTGGAATTAGTTCCTCAAAAAAATTAGGAAAAGCCATAACAAGAAATTTGATTAGAAGACAAGTACGTTCTATGATTGATGAAATTCAAAAAAGTCTTTCGATTAAAGCGTACGATATCGTACTGATTGTGAGAAAAACTTTTATTGAAAGTGATTATCTCACCAATCGGACTAATCTAGAAAAGTTACTGATAAAAATTAAGGAGGACAATCGATGAAGAAATTCATAAAGATTATAGGTGCCCTTTTCGTGCTAGTGGTGCTAGCTAGCTGTACTCAAAGTTTTTGTACAGTTAAAGATCAAGCTGAGTTATTAGAGCAATATTATGTAGATAACATTGAAGCGATTAATAACAATGCAGTCAATAATGGTTACTTCCTTCCAAGTGCTGAATTTAAGATTTATATGGAAGAAAAAGTAGCGACAGAAATCGCAAAAGATGAAACGGTTCGTAAAAGTTTTGTCGCTTTTGCGGGATTAGATGCAAATGATAATCCAACTTTGTGGTATAACTTCGATAAATGGGTTGAAGAAGCTAAAGCTGATCCTGAAATCGGATATCAAAAAGTTGCAAGTGCTGACTATATCAATTATTTTAAACAACAAATGAATAGCGGTATTTCTGCTACTAGAACTTGTATTACCCCAGAAAACTATGTTTTCGATAATGGCAATGGAGTACATCTAGAATCTGTATCATGGGGACAAGCATTCAATTATGGGCCAATTGAAGGATTACTTGTATATCCGGTATCGTGGTTACTTCATACATTCAGCGTTGCGTTTGGCGCTAATGGTTGGGGTCAAGTTGGGGCCATTTTACTTGTTACGGTAATTGTTAGAGCGTTAATTTTAGCGGTTAGCTTTAAACAAACGATGAGCCAACAAAAAATCAATATGATTCAGCCGGAATTAGCCCGTTTGCAAAATAAATATCCTAATGCTAATACTAATCAATACGAAAAATCCCATCTTGCACAAGAGCAAATGGCGCTTTATAAAAAACATGGTATTAACCCGTTTGGTATGTTTATCGTCATGTTAGTTCAATTCCCTGTCTTTATTGCAGTTTGGGGTGCTATGTCAGGTACTGCTATTCTTGCAGATGGAGAAATCTTAGGTTTAAGTTTGGCAATAACGACTAGCAGCGCTATCTTCCAATTAAACTGGGTAGCTATCATCTTATTCTTACTCATGAGTGCGGCGCAAATCCTCTCTATGAAGTTGCCGATGATTATGCAAAAACAACGCACCAAGAATGTTGAAAAATTAGGTAAAAATCCAGCAGCAGAGAAAAATGCAAGTACTATGAAATGGGTCAATAATATCATGATGATTATGATTATCGTGATGGGATTCTCCCTTCCGGTTGGTATGGCTATATACTGGTTTATCGGTGCTCTAATCTCAATCGCTCAAACCTTAATCATTCAACATATAAATAATCGTAAATCATCAAACACTATTAAATATAAGAATAAAAAATAGTAGTTAAAGGAGAAAAAAAACATGAAAACATATACCGGTAAAACAGTTGAAGATGTTCTCGCTCTTGCAGCGCAAGATATGAACACCACTGTTGAAGAATTAATGTATGAAGTAAAAGAGGAAACAAAAGGCTTATTTTCAAAAAAAGCTGTTGTTGATGTTTATGAAATCAGCGACGTGATTGAATTTGCAAAGAATTATGTAAAAGAAGGAATCGAAGTGCTCGGATTTGAAAGCGAAGTTACTTCATCTTATTTAGATGGCATTATTAATCTTCGTATTGAGAGTCCTCGTAATTCGATTATCATCGGTAAAAATGGTAAATCACTTCAAGCTTTAAATGAACTTACTCGTCTTGCGGTTTCTAACCATTTTAAGAAAAGATTTAGAATTCTTCTCGATGTCAGCGATTATAAAAACGAGAAATATGTTCGCTTGATTGCGATTGCGAGACGATTAGCCCATGAAGTTACCAGAACTAAAGTAGCGGCTACTTTGGATCCGATGCCTGCAGATGAAAGAAGAGCGATTCATAACGCATTAACTGGTATGCCGCATATCAAGACAGAATCTGAAGGATTTGGTAAGAATCGTCAAATTCATATTAAATACGTTGATTAACTAATTACCCAACTTAAAGGTTGGGTTTTTAATTTGAAATAAAAAGCAACATTAAATATCAGATGTTAAAAAAATAATAATCGTGTATAATTAAAGATACTTTGAGAAGTTGTGAGGCGTGTTATGGAAAAAATTAAGATTAATATGTTATCAAAAGCTGATTCGGTCGATGGACAAGGAGTCGGTTCTGCTTATCAAGAACAACTCAAATTAGTAAAAGAAGGTGCGGACGATATATTTGATATCAGCGTCAATAAAAGAGGAAAATATGACATATATCATATTCACACCGTTAATTTTGGATTTTATCTAAAAATGCTGTTTCATAGAAAATCCGAATTTATCACCTATGTTCACTTTTTACCAGAAACTTTAGATGGATCTATTAAATTACCAAAATTCGCTTTTAAAATATTTAAAAGTTACGTGAAAAGTTTCTATCGTAAAGCTAACCATATCGTTGTAGTTAATCCTATTTTTATTGAACCTTTAGAAAAATTAGGAATTAAGAAAGAAAACATCGAATATATTCCTAATTTTGTCGATCACGAAACTTTTAAAGTATTAGACCATGAAAAAGTTTCTGAAGTAAGAAAAAAATACCAAATCAATCCAAATTCATTTGTAGTATTAGGAGTTGGTCAAGTACAACATCGTAAAGGTGTTTTAGATTTTATTGATGTCGCTAATAAGAATCCGGATATCACTTTTGTATGGGCAGGAGGTTTCTCTTTTGGCTTTATCACAGATGGCTATAATGAATTAAAGAAAATATATGAAAACCCTCCGGAAAATGTTAAATTTTTAGGAATAGTTAAAAGAGATGAAATGAATGAAGTTTATAACATGGCTGATTGCCTTTTCATGCCTTCTTATAATGAATTATTTCCAATGTCAATTTTAGAGGCGGTCAATGTAAAAAAACCGATTGTTCTTCGTAATTTAGATCTTTATGAAAAGATTCTTTTTGACAAATATAGTGCCGCGGAAGATAATGAAGGTTTTTCATCTTTGATTCGTAAACTTCAACAAGATAAGAATTATTATGAAAAAGAAGTGGAAAAATCTAATTATATCGCCCAATACTATTCTAAAGACAATGTATTAAATATTTGGCGCGAATACTATACTCGTATATATAACGAACATATGCAAAAGAGGAAATAAAATGTTTGATACCATTGTAGCTTTAGCGACCGCTCCGATAAAAAGTGCACTTGCATTAATACGTGTAAGTGGTCCTAAAAGCGCTGAAATACTAGAAAAAGTGTTTCAAACAAAATATGAATTAAAACCTAATTATGTTAGATATGGAAAAATAATCGACCCTAGAACAAACGAAATAATCGATGAGGTGATGGCGACTTTTTTTAAATCACCTCATTCGTTTACTGGTGAGGATATGGTTGAAATCACTTCTCATGGTTCGATGTTAATTGTTCATCAAATCGTCGAAACGATGCTTTTTTTAGGTGCCCGTTATGCAAGTCGTGGCGAATATACCAGCCGTGCTTTTTATAATGGTAAAATGGATTTAATTCAAGCAGAAGCAGTTAATGATTTAATAAACGCTGAAAGCTTGGCGTCAAAAAATATTTCAATGAATGCATTGAATGGGAAAACATCCGCTCTTTTAACTCCGCTTGTTGATAATTTGGCGGGGCTTTTAGCAAACATTGAAGTTAATATTGACTATCCAGAATATAAAGATATCGAAGAGATAACTTATGAATCAATTGTAGAAACTATGAAAGCATCAAAAAAGACGATGGATTCCTTAATTAACGATGGAAAGAAAAATCTTGCTGTAGTCGAAGGTTTTTCTGTTGCATTAATCGGTGCACCTAATGCAGGAAAGTCGTCACTATTAAATGCCTTAATTAATCAAGATAAAGCAATTGTTACCGAAATACCGGGTACTACTCGCGATGTCGTTGAAGCAGAGATGAATTTAGAAGGAATCACACTTCACCTATATGACACAGCGGGTATTAGAAAAACTGATAACGTTATCGAAAAAATAGGAATTGAAAAGTCAATAGAAAATATTAAAAATGCTGACTTGGTACTTTATATAAAAGATGCAATTACAGAAGAAATCGATGAAGAAGTAGAAAAGTTGTTAGATGGTAAAAACGTTATTGTTGTTTATAATAAAAGTGATTTATTAAAGCAAAAAAATAATAATCGTATTGAAATATCAGCACTCAATAATGATATTGAAAAAGTAAAACAAGCAATTAAGAAGGCATTAAATTTAGATCAAGTTGAATATACAAAACCTTCTCTTTGTTCGGCTCGTCAAATTGCCCTTTTAGAAAAGGCTCGTGATGAGATGGAGAGTGCTCTAGAGCAAGTGGTATCTTTATTACCTCTAGATTTAGTGGCTATTCATTTAAAAAGTGCTTATGATTATATTAATGAAGTCTTAGGAAAAGAAATTCGCGTTGATTTAGAACGAGAGATTTTCGCGCGATTTTGTGTGGGAAAATAACGATGTTTGATACTCATACACATTTATATGATGATGCTTTTGAAAATCAAGAAGCGATGATAAAATCTTGTTTAGATGAAGGACTCACATTACTCATCCCAGGAGATACTTTTAATAACTCTTTAAAAGCTTTAGATTTAAGTGAAAAATTTGAAGGTGTTTATTGTGCGTTTGGAATTCACCCTTTAGAAATAAAAGATGCAGATAATGCCATAAAAATTAAAGATTATGCTGGTAGTCCTAAAGTGAAAGCTATAGGTGAAATAGGTTTGGATTATTATTGGATTAAAGACAAAGAAGAACGGGAAAAGCAAAAAAAACTTTTTATAAAGCAACTTCTTTTAGCAAACAAACTTGAACTTCCTGTGATAGTTCACAATCGCGATGCTCATGAAGATACATATCTAATATTAAAACAATATTTTCCTAAAAAGGGATGTGTGTTACATTGCTATTCTGGATCAGTTGAAATGATGGAAGAATTTATAAAATTAGGATGTTATATCGGAATAGATGGACCAGTTACATTTAAAAACGCTAAGACACCAGTGGAAGTTGCTTTAAAAGTACCATTAGATCGTTTACTTGTTGAAACTGATTCGCCTTATTTGGCACCCGTTCCTAATCGAGGAAAAAGAAATGACTCGAAAAATTTAAAATATATTATCGGAAAAATAGCTGAAATTCGAAATATGTCATTTGAAGAAATAGATTGTATAACTGAAACAAATGCTAGGAGGTTTTTTGAGATTGAATAAGAAAGAACTTCCCTTTCAAATTATCGTTGTAGAAGGTAAAAGCGATGTTGCTCGTCTTTCAACATATTTTGAGTGTGAATATGTGATTACAAACGGCTATGATGTTCCACGTGAAACAATTCATTATCTTAAAGAGGCTGCGAAAACAAAGGATATTTTAATTCTTACTGATCCAGATTATCCAGGATTAAAAATTCGTGAAATTCTTTCAAAAGAAATCCCTTCTGCTCATCACGCTTTCGTTGATAGAAGGAAATCAATTAAAGGAAAAAAACTTGGTGTTGCTGAATGCGAACGCGATGAACTTTTACGTGCTATAAATAGCGCTGTCACATTTAGAAAAAAGCAAATTGCTAACTATGATGGAAGTTTTCTCTTTAAATATCGTTTAACCGGTGCTATTGATTCTAAAGAACGAAGACAAAAGTTGATGAGTCACTTTAATTTGGGATACGGAAATGCTAAAACTTTATTGAAACGATTAAATACGTGTGATATTCCTTACGAGGATTTAATTGCTTATTTGGAGATATTATCATGAAAATATGCTCTCGTGAATATGTTATAAAGACAATGACTTCCAAGTTGATGCGAGCAAAAAAGAGATACTCGCAAAATTTTCTGGTGGATGAAAATCTTGCTGAAATGATCGTGAGCAAACTAGAAATAAATAATCAAGATAGCATTATTGAAATTGGACCGGGATTAGGTGCTTTGAGTCAACTGCTTATAGATAAATCAAATAATGTGATCTTATATGAAATAGATGAAGAGATGGTCAATCATTTAAATGAAGAATTTCAAAGTAGAACAGTTACAATACATCATTTGGATTTTCTTAAAGAAGACTTAAATAAATATAAAGAACAACAAATTAAGTTTATTTCAAATGTTCCTTATAATGTTACAAGTCCGATAATTGAAAAAATTGTAACCACTTCGTTTAGACCGAAACTATTTGAATTCATGATTCAAAAAGAAGTTTATGATCGGTTAAAGGCAAAAGTAGGAAATAAAGATTATGGGCCATTAAATATCCTTTTAGAATATGTAGGTAATTTAGAATTGGTCGCTAAAGTTAATCGCGATGCCTATATACCAGCACCTCATGTCGATAGTGTAGTTTTATTGCTTACTTTTAATGAAACTTATGATCCCCAAGAAGCAGAAAAATTGATAAAACTCTTAAAAGTCTCTTTTTCAATGCGACGTAAAACTATTTTTAATAATTTAAGCGCCAAATATGAAAGAGAAAAAGTAGCACAAATACTTCAAAAAGCAGAAATAGACCCATCTTCTCGTGCAGAAGATCTAAAACTAAATCAATTTTTGAAATTGGTTAAGGCAATATAAAGCTTTAATTTCATATAATAAATGGGTGATTATATGAAAATTGGAGATTTAGTGACAAGAATTTCACATCAGAACGATGTGATTTTTAGAATTGTAGAAATACAAGAGGATAAATATATTTTAAAAGGAGAAGTAGTTCGTTTAATCTGTGATGCCCCAAAACAGGATCTTGTTCCTTATCAAATAGAAAACAAAATAAAAGTTATCCTCCCTGCTATAGAAAAAAGTCGCGGTCAAGATTTGATTGAAGGTAAAATTCTTCATCTTGATGGAGATGAATATTATTTAAAAAAAGCGATGAAAGCATATCAAACTTATGGTTTAAAAGCGATAGGATACCATATTAAAGAACCTGATATGGCTTCGGTTGTGGTAAGACTTATAAATGAACATCATCCAGATGTATTAGTGTTGACTGGACACGACTCTTTAAAAATAAATAACAAAGATGATTTATATAACTTGACTTCTTATCGGAATTCGAGTAATTTTGTCAATGCAGTCTTAGAGGCTCGTAAAGTAGTTTCTGATAAAGATTCGCTTGTGATAATTGCAGGTGCTTGTCAAAGTTATTATGAGGCTTTGATTGAAGGTGGAGCGAATTTTGCTTCTTCGCCAACTAGAAAGAACATCCATCTTCTAGATCCGGTAATTATTGCCAGTCAAATCGCTTCGGTAAGAGTAACTGAGTACGCTGATATCGATGAGATACTTAAAAGTACTATTTCTAAAGGAATGGGGGGATTAGAAACTCGAGGAAGAGCTCGTAAGACATTTGTAGGAGGAAACGCCAATGATTATGGTTAAGGCACACGCCAAGATTAATCTTGCGTTAAAAGTCGTTGGAAAAAGAGAAGATGGCTATCATCTTTTAGAATCGATTATGATGCCACTTGAACTTCATGATCGCGTAGAAATCGAAATTTTGCCAAAAGGATTTGATTCATTTATTACTTGTGATGATACTTCAGTTCCAACTGATGAAAATAATGTTGTTCATAAAGCTTTCGCTGAGATGAAAAAAAGATTTAACATCACTCAAAGTTTTAGAATCCATATCCATAAAATTATTCCTCTTTCAGCCGGTTTAGGTGGTGGCTCCGCTGACGCTGCGGCTGTTATCAACGCTCTAAATCGTTTATTAAAATTAAACCTGAGCGAAGAACAATTAATCGATATCGCTTATCGAGTTGGCGCGGATGTCCCTTTCTGTTTATTTAACCATCCGGCTTATGTAAGTGGTATTGGTGAGAAATTAGAAAAAATCAATTTTAAAGACCATTATCATGTATTATTAATAAAACCAAATGAAGGATTATCTACTCGTCAAGTATTTAAAGATTACGATGATATGAATCTAAATACATTCGTTAATATTAGTGCTTTAAAAGAGGCTTTAATTAATAAAGATGATGAAGCGCTAGCAAAAAATATGGTAAATGATTTAGAAATACCCGCTATTAATAGCAAACCGATTGTTAAAGAAATTAAAGATAAACTATTCAGTATGGGATTTAATAAAGTCTTAATGACTGGTTCGGGAACATGTGTATTTTGTCTGTCGAATGATTTAAAAGCTCTACAAAAAGCACAAAAAGAACTTCAACCTTTCGGTAAGTTTGTAAGAATAACTGAAACATTATAAAAAGTTTTCATACTATAGAGTATGAAAGCACGAGATCGTTTAGTAATCTTACTCTATCCGCGCTTAAATGAGATGGAAAGTAAGATTTTTTATTCTCTTTTAGGATTACCTATTTATCGCTATTTTGATTTAAATCAGCAAAGTGATTTTATGATTGAAACAGACGATGATTTTTTAAAAAAACAATCTATTAATGATAATATAAAGTTGCTAGATAAAAAGATAAATTCATATTCGTTAAAACCATATCATCAAATTGTTGTTTTTCAGGGTAATCACATTTTAAGAAATTCAAAAAATTTGAATAAATATATTAGCTTAAAAAAAGGAAAAATTCAGATTTTTAATCAAAAAAAAGAAGAGATTTGTACAATATATAATAAAGGTTATAAGTACTATAAGACCCTTAAGATAAAAGAAAACTCATATAATTTACTTGAAAATAATGATCGTTCCGCATTTATAGAAAACGTGCGTCGCGAAATGATAAAGAAATGGCAAAGTTTAGGTGTTTTTTTTGAAGATCCGGAATCTACTTATATTTCACCACTTGTGACTTTTACCGGTAAAAACTATGTTTTGCCTCATACTATGATTCTAGGAAAGACCATTATAGGACAAGAAAATACGATAGGGCCTCACACAATTATAGAAAATTCCTTAATAAAAGATTATAATAAGATTACTCTCGCTTTTTTATCGAATACGACAATTGGAAGCAATGAGAGTGTGGGACCTTTTGAATCACGGAAATAAGTACTTCAAAAAGATCTTAACAAGGAGGCATCATGCTAGATCATACCGTTATTTATTCGTTGACTGCTAACCTAGAGCTTACTGAAGAAATTGCTAACATTTTAGGAATCAATGTCAGTAAGTGCATTGTCAGCCACTTTGCTGATGGTGAAATTCTTTGTGAACCTTTAGACACCGTTAGAGATAAAGATGTCTATATTATTCAATCGACGTGTTCTCCAGTTACCGAGCACTTGTTTGAAATATTGATTTTTGCTGATGCTTTAAAAAGAGGCTCTGCTCGTCAAATTAATTTGGTTGTTCCATATTTCGGTTATGCAAGACAAGATCGTAAATCTAAACCAAGACAACCGATCACTTCTCGTCTTGTTGCTGATTTAATAAAAGTAGCTGGAATTGATCGTGTAATCACTGTCGATTTACATGCACCTCAAATTCAAGGATTTTTCTCTTGTTTAGTTGATGAGTTAACTGCGATTCCGTTAATTGCAGATTACTTTTGGAAACAAAATCCTAATCGCGAAGATCTCGTAGTAGTTTCTCCAGATCATGGTGGTGTTAATCGCGCCCGCAAAGTGGCTGAAAAATTGAATGTACCACTTGCTATCATCGATAAAAGAAGAATGAAACCAAATGAAGCTGAAGTTATGAATATTGTCGGTAATGTTGAAGGTAAACATTGTATTATGATCGATGATATGGTTGACACTGGTGGTTCATGTTATGCAGGTGCTCAAGCACTAAAGAAGAATGGTGCAAAATCGATTAAAATTGCTTGCACTCACCCAGTATTTTCTAAAAACGCTGCGGCGCGTATGTTATCAGACTTCTTTGATGAAGTTGTAGTTACTAATTCGATTCCGTTACGCGATGAAATGAAAGTTGATAAAGTAAAGGTTTTATCTTTGGCGCCGATGCTTGCTAAAGTTATTGAACATGTAGAAACAGGTAAACCCGTTTCAGTAGTTTACGATATCTACAATCATGTTGATAATGATAAAAAGAATTGTTAAATAAAGTAAAGGAAGTAAGAAGAAAAACCTCTCTTCATAACTCCCTTTTCTTTTCACTTTTGGAATTGATAAATTTATAACAAATATCGAAGATTAAAACTAAAAAAAGCTAAAATTATGCAAAAAAACAACGAAAAAGCTGTTAAGAAATCTATCTTAACAGCTTTTAATTAATTAATTAGCGAGTTTTTCTTTAATCGCAGCTTGAGCAGCGGCTAAACGAGCAACTGGCACACGGAATGGTGAACATGAAACATAGTCAAGTCCAGCCTTGTGATAAAATTCGACTGATTTTGGATCGCCACCAGTTTCACCACAAACACCGACGTGTAAGTCAGCACGAGTGGAACGACCGGCTTTTACGGACATATTGACTAATTTACCGACACCATCTTGATCTAAGGTCTTGAATGGATCTTCTTCAAAGATTTTGTGAGCGTAGTAATCCGGTAAGAATTTAGCAGCATCGTCACGGCTGAAACCAAAGGTCATTTGGGTTAAGTCGTTTGTACCGAATGAGAAGAATTCCGCTTCCTTAGCGATTTCATCAGAGAGGAGAGCCGCTCTTGGGATTTCAATCATGGTACCGACGTGATAGTTCATGTTGACACCGGCTTCTTTGATTAACTTATTGGCGGTTTCAACAATGATGTTCTTGACGAATTTTAATTCGCGGACATCGAGAACTAATGGAATCATGATTTCAGGTTCAACTTTGATGCCTTTCTTCATGACATTGATAGCAGCCTTAATGATAGCGGTGGTTTGCATTTCACAAATTTCCGGATAAGAAACAGCAAGACGGCAGCCACGGTGACCCATCATTGGGTTGAATTCGTGTAATTCAGCGATACGATCTTTAACTTCTTTAATTGTCTTTCCGGTTGCCTTAGCAAGTTCTTCGATCTTATCTTCTTCTTGTGGCAAGAATTCGTGAAGAGGTGGATCTAATAGACGAACGTTAACATTTAATTCGCCCATGATTTCATATAATTCTTCGAAGTCTTTTTGTTGCATTGGTTCAAGTTCGGCTAATGCGGCTTTACGATCTTCAACATTGTCGGCTAAAATCATCTTTCTCATTGAGAAGATACGATCTTTGTCGAAGAACATGTGTTCAGTACGGCAGAGACCTATACCTTGGGCACCGAAGAGTTTAGCTTGTTTTGCATCACGCGGAGTATCAGCGTTGGTGCGAACTTTTAATTTTCTTGCACGGTCAACCCAGCTCATTAATCTACCGAAGTAACCAGCAGTTAAATCTGGATCAACAGTTTTGATGGCGCCTACATAAATCTTACCAGTTGAGCCATCAAGTGAGAATACATCGTTTTCGTTATAAACTTTACCATTGATGGTTAAAGTTCTATTTTCTTCATCAATGATAGCTTCTTTACAACCGCAGACACAGCATTTACCCATACCACGAGCAACGACAGCGGCGTGTGAAGTCATACCACCACGCATGGTGAGAATACCTTCAGCGGCGACCATACCGACGATATCTTCCGGAGATGTTTCGGCACGGACTAAGACAACTTTTTCACCGGCGGCGTGTCTTCTTTCTGCTTCTTCGGCAGTGAAAGCTAATTTACCGGTACCAGCACCAGGACCAGCGGCTAAACCTTCAGCAACCGGGGTTGCTTTAGATAATTCGTCTTTGTCAAAACCAGGGAGTAATAATTTGTCGAATGATAAAGCATCGATTCTTAAGACCGCTTCATCTTCAGTTATTAATCCTTCGTCAACTAAATCGCAAGCAATCTTTAAAGCTGCCGCAGGAGTTCTCTTACCATTACGAGTTTGTAAGAAGTAGAGTTTACCATCTTCGACGGTGAATTCCATATCTTGCATATCACGATAATGATTTTCCATTAATTTAATGGTTTTAACAAATTGTTCGTAAACTTCCGGCATTCTTCTCTTTAATTCATCGATGTGAAGTGGAGTGCGGATACCAGCGACGACGTCTTCGCCTTGAGCGTTTGGTAAATATTCAGCTGAGATGTTCTTTTCACCAGTAGCTGGGTCACGGGAGAATGCAACACCAGTACCGGAAGTTTCACCTTTGTTACCAAAAGCCATCGATTGAACATTAACAGCAGTACCCCAAGAATATGGAATGTTGTTCATCATACGATAGACATTGGCTCTTGGGTTGTCCCAAGAACGAAAAACTGCGGTAACGGCTTCGATAACTTGGACATATGGATCACTTGGAAAATCTTCGTTGAAGGTTTTCTTGTAGTAATCTTTGTATTTTGCGACTAAGACCTTGAGTTCATCAGCGGTAACTTCAGTATCGAGTTTGTAACCACGTGATTCTTTTAATTCGTCGAGCATCTTATCCATTTCGGTTCTTGGATGACCTTTGGCGATGTTGGTAAACATCAAGATGAAACGGCGATAGCAGTCGTAAGCAAATCTTTCGTTGTCGGTTTCTTTAGCTAAAGCTTCAACAGTCTTGTCATTCAAACCTAAGTTTAAGATGGTATCCATCATACCTGGCATTGAGACACGGGCACCGGAACGAACGCTAACTAATAATGGATTATGATCTCCACCAAAGTTTTTACCGGTTTCTTTTTCTACTGCATGAACAGCTTCATGAATTTCCTTCACTAAAAAATCTGGAAGGACTTTACCACTATCATAGTAAAGAGTACAAGCTTCAGTTGTGACAGTGAATCCTTGCGGAATGGGGACTCCAATGTGTGTCATTTCTGCTAAGCCAGCACCTTTACCACCGAGAAGTTCTTTACCTAAGCCATATGCTTCTTTAAAGTGGTATACGTACTTTTTTTGCATAAATTTCCTCCTAAATTCTATATTTTATGTTAATAAAAATATTAACATTTATGCTACGTCGCTATTTTAACATGTTCATTTGTAAAATTGTAGTTGTTTGAGTGCGAAAATTTAAAATATGAATAAAGAACAACAAAAGAGAGTTGCTTTAGACAAAATTTGACTTAATTAGTGTTTTTTTAATTCCTCAATTTCAAAATCTGACAAGAGTCTATATTCCCCTTCTTTTAAATTTTCTAAGGTTAGAATATCAAATCGAGAGCGATTAAGAGCGATGACTTGATAGCCAAAATAAGCAAACATACGTTTAACTTGATGGAATTTTCCTTCGTGTAAAATTATTTGTGCTTTAAATTCAGATTCGATAGTTAATAAAGCAGGAAGTGTTTTTTCGCCATCTAAAATAATACCGTTCTGAAAAGCAGATATTAAATTATTTTGTAATGGTTGATCAACTATAACTTCGTATACTTTATCAACATGATTTTTTGGCGATAAAAGACGGTGCGTTAAATTTCCATCATTTGTTAATAATAGTAGTCCCGTAGTATCTACATCCAATCTTCCGACAGGAAAAAGATTTGCGTAATTATATTCTAAGACTAAATTCGTAACAGGTGGATAACGAGTATCTTCAGTCGCGGAAACATATCCTTTTGGTTTATATAAAAGCACATATAAAAACTTGCGATAAACTATAATTTGGTCATCTATTTTTACTTCATCTTTGTTTGGATCTAAATGAAAAGAATCACGATTTTGAATAACTTCATTCACTTTGATACGATTAGATTTGATGAGTGATTTTACTTCTTTACGACTTCCGTATCCAGCATCTGAAAGAAATTTATCGAGACGCATATTTCATTTCTCCGAGTTTTGTCTTGGTAAAAATAAGGTTGCATAGCAAGTAGTGAATGCAACCAAAAGAAGCACCAAGCAAAGCACCGGTTAAAATATCACTTAGATAGTGAGCGCCTAAAAATATTCTTGAAAATGCGATTAAAATGGCTAAAGGATAAGAAATGAATCCAAATTTTTTTCGATATAAAAATAGCATTGTCGCTGCAGAGAAACTTGAAAAAGAATGCCCAGATGGAAATGAAGAGCCACTAGGAAGCGAATAATTTAATGAATTCATAAAATCTTGAAATTCAGGAATAGCATAATATGGTCTTTGACGATTGATTATTAATTTTAATAAGTAGTCATTAAATAACCAACCGATTAATAAAATAACTAAGCCGAAAACTAAACTGAGAGCAAATTTTTTTGTTCGGCACAACTGGTAAATCATTATGCTGACAAAAAAGATAATCCAAATTGTGCCGGCACTACCGAGCTTTGATAAAACAACCATAATCCGATTAATAAGATCGTTACCATGTAAATTTTCTAAAATAAAACGACTTATTTCTTGATCTATGCTCATTCATTAACCTCCGCGTTTTCCACCTTTTTCTTTTCTCCAGTCTTTTTGTTAAATAAATTTAAACCAACCGATAATCCGATACCTATTACAAACAATACTATTGATAAAATAATTTGGAGAGTATCGAATTGAAATCCGTATTGCTTATTAACTTGCATGTAAATACCAGTTAAAGAGCCGATTATGAAACCGAGAATCGCAAAATAAGTTTGAATCTTAAATTTGTTTAAAAAATAAGCAATTAATCTAGACATAAAATAGAATCCAACAATGATGCCGATACCGAAAGGTATTAAGATTAATATTGAAGATCCGATATTTGAAAAATGTAATAAATCATCGCAAATATTAATAATAGGTTTATAGAATCCTAATAACATTAACACCATTGAGCCTGAGATTCCCGGAACAACAAGAGTACTAGAAGCTAAAAAGCCTACAAAGAATAAAACAATATAAATATACCATTGTGGTTCACTTAATGAAACTGGAGGAGTATCTAATAATAAATCAATAACGCAAAGAACGACAACAAGAGCTAAAGGTGTTAATGCAATGAAAAAATTACTTGCATTTTCATTGCCTTGAACATTTTTATAGAGGGATGGCAATTGACCAATTATAAGCGCCACAAATAATGTTGCTGTTGGAAAAGGATAATATGCTAGCGCCCATTTTAATGGAATAATTAAAGCGATAATTCCTAATAAAATTCCAATTCCAATTGGCAATAATGTAAAAAAAGACTTTTTAAATTCTTTAGTGATATTACCTATGGCATTTAGCATTTTATCATAAACATTAAGCATAATTGCTAATGTACCACCGCTTACTCCAGGTATAATTACCGCTATTCCGATTAATGCACCTTTTAAAACATCTAAGAAGAAATTTTTCATATTTTACCTCTTTTTTTTAACTACATATATCTTAACAAATAAACTATTTTAAAAACAACTCTTTCTCTATCATTGAATATATTTTAAAAAGTGAATTTTTAGTCTTAAAAAAATAATAATTCTTCATTAAGTAAGAAATACTAAGAAGGTGAAGGAGAGTAAATATGCCAAATTTAAAATGTCACGATCACACTTGCGATCATAATTATTGTACTCATTGTACAAAACGAGGAATACAAGTAAGCAACACTGCATATTGTCGTTCTTATGAAAAACGTCGTGAAGATGATTCAAAAATAGCTCAATGGGAATTTGAATTTGCTTCTGATATGCCATTTTCGTTAAATACTGATGAGCATGAAGTATTTTGTAACGCAGATACATGTCGCCATTATGATAATATGAAATGTACTGTGCATCACTTACGTGTAGACAAAAAGAGTGTCGGACCTAAATGTATTAATTACATAAAAAAATATTAGTTAAAAAAAGGAAGAATTTTTCTTCCTTTTTTTAGCTTAATGTTTCTTTCTTTTATTCTAGATAAATCAAGAAATCAATAATTATAAATTGTTAATAGTTGAAACAAATGTTGTTTAGGTATTAAGTATTATAGTGAAGTGCCAGTAATAAAATTACAAATAATTTAGAGCATAAAAAATATTGACATGATATTTTTATAAAATATGTGCGCTATCTTTTAATTCATCTAAATCTTTCTTTGAAAGATATAAATAAATGATGGCGGCCATAGAACCAAATAAGCCGATAATTGGTAGCATTGCGCCAGTGACTACTCTAAATGTTAAATCTGGATTTGGTCCCGGATTATTTCCATCAACATAGCCAAAAATAGAACTAACTAAACTCATAAAAATAGCGGATATAGCCACTGAAAATCTTTGTAAAACAGATCCCATTGATAGAAATGAAGCCTCTCTTGAAACACCATGTTTCTTTTTATCAATATCGATGATTTGCGCACTCATTAAATCTGGAGTTATCATAATGCCACCTACGCCAGGTCCTACAACTATTACAGTTATTAATCCACTGATAAAATCATGTGGGATAGCTAATGCGGCTAATAAAAATGGAAATATTAGATACGACACTTTCCAACAATTTCTAAATCCCCACTTTTGCATGGCTTTATACCACGCGAAAACAGATATAATAACTGCTAAGAAAAGAACACCCATTAATATTCCTTGTTCGAGCGAGTTGACCCCTAAAACATACTTTGCGTATAAAGGATAGATAGTGACAAGTACACCAAGGCACGCTTGGTTAAAACTAACTGCGATATTATAAATTAAAAATGATTTGTTGGTGAATGCATCTTTGATAGTTTGTTTAAATGAAAAAGGTCTAGTATTTATGTTATCTTCGGCTTGTTTAAAATCTATGCCCGTAATACAATAAATCATTACTGCTATATAGATAGCTCCGTAAATAAAACCAAGACCGACATATCCGATTAAATCAACAAGATAAGGTGTGGCCATCAAACAAATCGCCATGCCGATTAATTCAAGTGAATGACGAATAGAAGACACTTTTCCTCTTTCCTCTTTTTCGACAAAAAGAACAGGATATAAAGCGTAGTAATTTGTATACATAATCGTTGAAAAATTTTCAAAAGTAATAGAAATTACTAGATAATATATAAAAAATTGAATGGTAGAAAACCCTGTTTCGGGACTAATAGTATAGGTTAGAATTACCGATAATGCTAAAAAAGGCATACAAGTCACAAGCCAAGGCAATCTTCTTCCCCACCTAGATTTAGTTTTATCGCTGAGAACAGAAAAAAGGACATCATTTAAACCATCGACAATTACAAATATAATTTTTGCCAACGTAGCAAGATTTATGGTTATTAAGGCTGCTTGATCGACATAATAAGTATATGAAAAACCATGAAATAGTTGTGTTAAAAGCGTGAGAGCGAAAAGGCCGCTAGAATATCTGAATGGAGAAGTCCTTTTTTTCATATCGATTAATGCCTTTCTATGCTATAATAATATAGTTTGAAGGAAGTGAACTTTATGTTACTTTTTGTCGGATTAGGTAATCCAGGAACTTTATATCAAAATACTAGACACAATTCAGGATTTTCAGTTCTTGAAGCTTTTGAAACTGAAAATGGTGTAGAAATTGATAAGGAAGGGTTTAAAGGTAAATACCTTAAATTATTATATCATAGTGAAGAAATAATACTTTTAAAACCGCAAACATTTATGAATTTATCCGGAGAATCAGTTTCAGCGGTTGTTAATTTTTATAAAATCCCAATTGATAACATTGTAGTTATTTACGATGATATGGATTTGCCATGTGGTAAAATACGCCTTCGCGAAGGTGGATCTTCCGGTGGTCACAATGGAATTAAAAATATTATTAATCTCTTAGGAACAGAAAATATCAAAAGAATAAAAATAGGAATTGGTCACCCTCCTTATGGGGTCATCGATTATGTGTTAGGAAAGCCAACGAAAGAAGAAGAAGCTCTTCTGGTTGCAGCGAGAAAAAAAGCTTTAAATGCAATCGATGCCATCATCGATCACGATTTCCATTACGCAATGAGCAAATTCAATTAATATGAACTCAATCTTAGATAAAATCGCAAAAAATAAAGTAATAACTAATTATTTAAATAACGAAGGTAAATTCGTTGCACTCGATATTAACTCGTTAGCGTATCTGATTGCTAGTGCATTCAGCAAAAAAGCCGCAAAAACATTAGTTATTGTTCCTAATCTTTATAACGCACAAGATTTATATGATAAATTATCGCTGCTTTTAGGTGAAGAGGCAGTGTTGTTTTTTCCTCGCGATGAAGTATTAAGAGTAAATCAAGCAGTGGTTTCTAAACAGCTTTTAGCGCAACGTCTATATGTTATGGAAGAGGCATTATCTTCTAAAAAAAGAATATTAATTGCCCACGTAACTGCAACAACTAGATTCCTTCCGGATAAAAAATTATTCTTGAAACATAGTTTTCATTTTCATAAAGGTGATTTAATCGATATAGACAAGTTAGAAAAAAATCTCATTGAAGATGGGTACACTAAAGTAAATAAAATCGATCAAAGTCTTCAGTTTGCACGACGTGGAGAAATTCTTGATATCTTCTCAGTAAATTTAGAACAACCGATAAGAATTGAATTTTTTGATGATGAAATTGAATCAATTCGTACATTTTCAATTGAAACTCAACGTTCGTCTGAAGAAATAGTAGAAGCACATATTTTTCCCTCTAATGAACTTTTTGTCACCAAAGAACAATTTGAAATGGGTAAAACACTTATAGAGGCAGAAGTAAAAAACAAACAAAAAGAATTAGATCATGAATCAGGAGAACTTTTACTGAAAAGCATAACAAACGATTTATACGATATTAAAGAAAATGGCTTTAGCGAAAATACGTATAAATATTATAGTTATTTTGTATCTCAGCCATCATCTATTATTGATTATTTTAATCCAGAAGAAACTGTAATTTACGATATAAAAAGATGTCGAGATGTTTATTCTTTTACTTTGGAAGAATCGTTTGAGTTTTATGAAGAATTATCTCAAAGAGGATATACTTTGCGAAACATCAGATTAAATTTGGATTTTGATAAAATTTTAAATGATTGTTCAAATAAAATTTTTATTGAAAGCCAATTTTCTAGCATTAATGATCAAGCGCTTAGAATGCGCCCTATTCCTTTTGGTGGTGGATCTATTTTAAAATCTTTTGAGTTAATTGATAAGTTCCAAATTGATGGTAATAAAGTAGTTGTAGCATTGAATGATTCTCAATTTGATACTTTTTTGGATTACCTTGATGACTATCAAAAAGAATATGAGATCATAGAACCAAATCAAACTCCAAAGAGAAATCTCGGCGTTACAAAGATGAAATTGGAGGAAGGATTTGAATTAATTGATGAAAAAATTTGTTACCTTTCAGCCCGCGAAATATTTGGATATCGCAATCACCTAACTCGCTTTATGCATCGTTACAAAGAAGCAAAAATTTTAAACTCATATGAAGATTTAAAAATCGGAGATTATGTAGTCCATGAAGAAAATGGTATCGGTCAATTCGATTCGATTGTTAATTTAGAAGTCGGAGGTATTAAAAAAGATTTCTTAAAAATACGTTATCAGAAAAAAGAAGTTTTATATGTTCCTCTAGAGCAGTTTAAGTTAGTGCGTAAATTTGTTTCTAAAGAAGGTGCAGTTCCAAAATTAAATCACTTAGGTGGTAACGAATGGAAGAAAACGAAAGAAAAAATTAAAGAACGCGTCAATATGATGGCGGAGCGCCTCATTGAACTATACGCTAATCGCGAAAGTATAAAAGGCATATCTTTTAATAGTGATGATGAGATGCAAAAAGAATTTGAACGTGCATTCCCATATCCACTTACTATCGATCAAGAAAAAGCGATTGCGGAAATTAAAGCCGATATGGAAAAAGATACACCAATGGATCGTTTATTATGTGGTGATGTTGGTTTTGGAAAGACTGAAGTGGCGTTCCGTGCGGCTTTTAAAGCTATATTAAGTGGCAAACAAGTGGCATTGCTTTGCCCAACCACCATTTTAGCGCGTCAACATTATGAACGAGCCATAGAAAGATTTGCCCTTTTCGGTGTTAGAATCGCACTTTTTTCAAGATTTGTAAGCGAGTCTAATCAAAAGAAATATATTAAAGATATTGAAGAAAAGAAAATTGATTTAATTATTGGTACCCATCGGTTACTTTCTAAAGAAATAAAGATTCCATCTTTAGGGTTATTAATTGTTGATGAAGAACAGCGTTTTGGAGTTGAACATAAAGAGCGTATTAAAGAAATCGCTAATCATATTGATGTATTAACCTTGACAGCAACACCGATTCCTAGAACTCTTCAAATGTCTCTTCTAGGAATTAGAAGTGTTTCTACTTTAAATAGTGCCCCGATAAATAGAATGCCTATTCAGACATATGTAATGCCATATTCAAAAGGCTTGATCCGTGAAGTTATTGAAAGAGAATTAGCTCGACAAGGTCAAGTATTTTATCTTCATAATCAAGTGAACAATATATTCCAAGTGGCTCGTACTTTACAATCTCAAATTAAAAACGCTCAAGTTGCCGTGGTAAATGGACAAATGGATCGCGAAATAATCGAAGAGACTATGAACCGTGTATATAATGGTGAAGTTAATCTATTGGTTTGCACTTCGATTATTGAAACTGGAATAGATATTCCCAATGCTAATACTATCATTGTTGAAAATGCTGATACCTTTGGTTTATCGCAACTTTATCAAATTAAAGGACGCGTTGGAAGAAGCAATCGAATTGCCTATGCTTATTTGGTATATAACGAGCATAAAGAATTAAATGATAAAGCAAAGAAAAGATTACAAGCAATTAAAGAATTCGCCGAATTAGGCTCAGGATATAAAATAGCACAGTGTGATTTAACGATTCGTGGCGCGGGAGATATTTTAGGATCGGAGCAATCTGGATTTATCGAAACAGTCGGTATTGATATGTATATTCGTTTATTAAACGAAGTAATTGAGGAACGAAAGGGTATCAAAAAAGAAAAAACAGAAACTAAAATCACCAATGTTACTATTGAAGGATTTATCCCCAAGGAATATGCTGAAGATGGTGATAAATTGGAACTTTATCAGGAAATTCAAGAGATACATTCTTTACCTCAACTGATTTTGTATCGTGCTAAGATTAGAGATATATACGGAAGACTTCCTCAAGAAGTGGAATCGTTGCTTCGTAAAAGAAGAATCGATATTTTATCTTCCGGACCCGGCATTGAGCAAGTTAAAGAAGAAGGTAACATCATTTATATTGACCTTACTAGCAAAGCGTCTTCCATTAGCAAACTAGGTGTAACCTTATTTAAAGAGTTAGATAGAACAGCTCAAAACGTGCGTGGTGTATATCAAGACAGAAAAATTAAATTAAGATTAAAAAAGACACCTTCTTACCTTGATGATTTAGAAAAAATCTTAGAAACTATAAATAAATTGGTTAAATGATGGATATAGTAAGTCATGGTGATTTATTATGTCAAATGGAGTAATTAGACGCGTGGATGGATTGGGAAGAATTGTGATTCCTATTCATATGCGTAAAAAGTTGATGATTAATGAAAACGATAATGTTGAAATTTATATGGGTGAAGATAATCATATTATCATGGAAAAATATTCGACTTTAAAAGGTTCAGGTGAATTTTTTCAAAATATCGCTATTAGTCTTTATGAATCAATTGGCGGCACGATTATTATTACTGATCAAGAAGTCGTTTTAGCCTCTTATGGTGAAAAAAGAATGTCATATGCTCCTGGAATAGCAATTGATAACCAATTAATAACGGCACAAAAAGCGAAAACCTATTCCCAAAAGAATTCATTAATGATAAAATTTGGACAAGAAGAGATTGAGAATATCGGTGTCTTTCCAATAGTTTTATTAGATAAAAGCATCGGTTCAATCGTTTTTGTACGAAGCGGAGCATTAAGTGAAAGTGAGATTCAGATGTTGAAAACTTTTGCTTCTTTAATCGGCAATATGATGAAAGGATAGTTAGTGAGAATCGATAAATATTTAAAAATATCGCATGTTATCAAAAGAAGAACCATCGCTAAAGATGTCTTAGATTTCGGCTTTGTTAAAATCAATGGAAAAACTGCAAAACCAAGCACTGAAGTAAAAGAAGGCGATATTTTAGAATTAACACTCGGAGAAAGATTACTCAAAATTGTAGTCAAGCAAGTGAAAGAATTTTCAAACAAAAGCAGCGCAAGTGAAATGTTTGAAATTTTAGAAGATAAAGTTATTATTTAAAAACATGCCTCATAAACAATAGTTAGGAGGCTTTTTTTATGGAAACAATGGAATTAAATGGCGAAGGTAAGATTTGTCTTCTTTCTCGAAATACTGTTGAACTTACAGGAGTCAAGAAACTGGATAGCTTTGATAGTAACGAATTCTTAATTGATACAAAATTGGGTCACGTTCATGTTAGAGGACAAAATTTGGCGCTTGGAACAATGGATTTGGAAAAAGGTTTATTAGTTATTAAAGGTGATCGTGTTGATTTAATCCAATATGTTGGAAAAACAAAAGAAAAGTCTAAGGAAGGCTTCTTATCGAAAATCTTTAAGTAATGCCACTTCTTAATCAGTTTCAAGCATTTATGGGATCAATTCTTTTTGGTGCGTTAATACTTTTTTCGTGGTCCGCATTTAATCGACTTTTTTATCGATGTCGATTTCTGATTATTAGATTGCTATTCGAAATAGTGTTCTTTCTTATCACGGTAATAAGTTATTTTGCTTTCCTATGCAATTTTACTGAAGGAGTATTAAATATTTTTTATTTATTAGGTTTAGCATTAGGAGCTTTCTTATATTACCGTTTCTATGCGGTATATTTTGATAACTTTTTTGAGAAAATTGCAAAGCATATAGAAAAAAATATAATCATGCCGTGTAAATTGAAAAAGAAAAAATTTATTGCTATAATTAGGCATAGAAAAAAACGAAAGGAGAAAACGCATGAGCAAGAAGAAATCGTTAAGAACGAACCGACTGATTAGTATTTTTTCTCTAGTGATTTTTATCTTTTCTTTAGTACTTTTCGGAGTTGTTGCAACCCGAATTATCAACGAGTATCAAATTAATATTCAACTTGAAAACGAAAAAGAGGTCATGATAAAAGAACAAGAGCACCTCAAATCTTTAACCGAAAAATTTAATGATGATTCGACATATTATTCGGTTTATTACAAGAATGGCAATCGATTCGTTTTCGATAATGGTGATGTAGTAATTATCTTTTCTTAAGGTCGACAACTATCGACCTTTTTTTCTTATCTATTCTTTTATCATGCAAATGGGTGAGAAAATATGCTCGAAAGTATAAAGATAGAAAAAGAAGAAAAGAATGCGGTATTATCTTATGTATTATTTGGTGTCATCGCATTATTAATTACGATTTTTAGTGATGCTTATTTATTTAATCCATTCATAATAGTTTTATTGTTTTTTGCTTATCGATATAGAAACGGTACTGCAGTTATTGCTAATCTAGTAATGATTGTGACAGCGTTTGTTATCAATATTAATTATGGATTAGAACTTGGAATAGTATGTTTTCTATTTCTCTTTTTAGAAACATTATCGAAACTTTTACATACCAACTCTTTATTTAAAAAATATTTAAGTTTTATTTTTACTAATCTTTTTGTTTTTGCCTTATATCTTATAAGTAAACCGGATTTTTATCAATTCATCAATGGTTTTATCAACTTATTATATTCATATGGAGTACTTATCTCGTTAGTTAATTTTCAAAAAGTCATTGAGGATGATTATGCGGTTTTTGATGATCGCGCAAAAATAGTGCTTATTGCATCATTTTCACTTTTATTCGCTGGGATGCAAGTTCTTTATCTTGCTTTTTTTAATCTAGTTCATCTTATCGCTAAAAGATGTTCTTCCTTTGTAATTAGTGCGTGTTCAATAATATTTGGTGCCTTTTTACTGTACTTGTTTAAAGGATATAATCTAAATTATATAATAATCTCTTCTGTGGCATTGCTGATTTCCGCCTTTATAAAAAATAAATATTCAATGTACGTTTATTTAGGAGTATTTGTTCTAACTAATATTCTATTTGTAACAAATTTTTATCAAAATGGGTATTTCTATCAAGGAATTCTGGCATTTTTAATTAATCTTGCAATGCCAAAAACATGGATTGAAGAATTACAAACAATATTTAAAAGAAATGAAGATTTAGTTGTTTTAAAAAATGTACATTTTGCAAACGCAACAAAATCTAAAGTGAGATCGATAGTTTCATATCTTGATTGTGTATTAGATCCATCGCTAGATCGAGAACCGACATCATTAGATAAAGCAAAACATAATTTGGAAGTGTCACTTTGTAGCGCTTGTCCTCGCTTTCAAGAATGTGAATTAGAAAAGACGAGAGAAAGCATTATTAAAGATAAAACCGGTCAAGTGAATCGTAAAGAAATAATTGATAAATGCTTATATCCGTATAAATTGATAAAACGTAGTGAAATGGCGCATGATTTTTATATGAGTGATCTAAGTTATCGTCATCAAGCAGAAGAACGAAAGAGACTTTATCAAAATGAAATTGAAAACATCTATCGTCCTTTAAAAGAATTAAATGAAAGTGGCGAATTCAAATCTAAGTTTGAGCGTTTAAAGCAAAAATTTGAAGAACTACATATGTCAGTTAAATTTCATGCATTTGAAGAAAATGATATTGTTCTTGAAGTACAAAATGATTGTAATATAGATCAAATAGTTAAAGTCTGTGAAGTAACCTTAGGTAAAAATTTATATATTAAACAGCAAGATGACTTCAAAAAAAGCACTCTTTTAGTTTTATCGTCACGCAGTTTAATCGAGTTAGACAAAGGATTGTGTCTTTCTTCAGATCCAAAAGAATCGGGAGACCAGATCGATGGATTTAAAAAACAAGGGGTTGAGTATATTATTCTTTCAGATGGAATGGGACACGATAAAAACGCAAATACTGTATCTTCATATGTAATCAAAAGTCTAAAAGCATATCAAGAACTAGAAAAAAACGAGAAAAAAATTATCTCTAATTTAAACACGCTTATCAAATCAAAATCAATGCATGAAATGTACGCTACTTTGGATCTTCTAAAAATAGACACTATTAAAAAAAGAGGACGCATTTTTAAAAGTGGTTCATTTCCAACATATTTATATCAAACTGGAAAACTTAGAAAATTATCACAAATTTTTCCTCCGCTTGGAATCGTTTCCGAATTAGATATCTTACACGAAGATTTTGAGGTTGAAGATGGTGATATAATTATTCTTATGAGCGATGGGTTTGGAGTTATCGATGAAGATTTTCTAAAAGATAAATTAGAACGATTTAGTAATCTCTCTGCCTCTAAAATTGCCGATTGTCTTTATGATGAATTAGCCAGTCAAAAAAATCTTGAAGATGATAAAACCTTATGTGTTATCAAAGTTGTTAAAGCAAAGTATAACGATTGAAAAAAAATAATTTTTAGTTCAAAATTATCTTGAAAGGCAAGCTTATATGCAGAATTTTTCATATTCATTAGAGAGAAACTATCTTGTCGCCGTTTCTGGTGGACCAGATTCGATGGCACTTTTAAAAATGTTAAGCGAATTAAAATTAAAATTAATCGTTCTTCATGTAAATTATCATAAACGCGATGTTTCAAATTATGAGCAAGAGATGGTTTATAAATATGCTGAAGAAAGAAATTATCCTGTTCATATTTTAGATACCAGCGATATGAAACAAACAGGTAATTTTCAAGCTTGGGCGCGCGAAGTAAGATATGATTTTTTCAAAAAGATGTATGATCTTTATAATGGAGATGGGATTTTTGTCGCACATCATTTAGATGATCTTTTAGAAACTTATTTGATGCAAAAACAAAGAGGTAATTTGGTTTCTTCTTTTGGATTACGATTAGAAACTACCATTAAAGGAATGAGAGTGATTAGACCTCTTTTAGACTATCGTAAAGAAGAGTTATTATCTTATTGTAAGAGAAATCAAATACCTTACTCTATTGATGTAAGCAATAATGAAGACCACTACACTAGAAATTATATTCGTCATCATCAAGTCTCAAAATTTAGTGACGAAGACATAAAAAATATTTTAAATGAAATTAAAAGCGAAAATGAAAGATTAGAAGTAATAGAAAATAAAATTGCAAAATATCTGCAAAGAGATACTTTAAAAATTTCTCAGATACTTTCTTTAAGGGAAGAAGAAGAAACTAGATTACTTTTTGCATATGTGACTAAATATCTCCCTTTTATATCAACTAAGTTAGGACGCGCTAGAATTGCAGAGATAAAAAAGATTATAAGGAGCAAGAAAGCAAACGCTAAAATGCTTCTTGAGCCACCATATTATTTAATTAAGGCATACGATGATTTGATAATCACCGAATATATTGACAATTTTAATTATAATTATAAAGTTGATACACCGCAAATTATTGATAATAATTACTTTTTTATGGACTTAACGAAAGACACAACGAAGCTGAATATTTTTGAGTATTCATATCCTTTAACAATTAGAACATTTCTTCCAGGAGATGTGATAAAATTTGGAAAAATCCATAAATCGGTAAGAAGAATCTTTATCAATAAAAAAATTCCTATCGATGAAAGAAAAAGATGGCCGTTAATTGTTGATAAAAATGGGAATATTATCTATATTCCATTGCAAAAAAAAGTGGTATCAAATAATATAGAAAGCAATCCAATTATTGTGATAAAATAATAAAGGCATAAATATAAAATTTATGAGAAAACAAATTTAAACTAATATAACTTATAGGAGGTAATTGTATAGATGAATAAAAAAAGAACTAGTTGGATCGGCTATGTAGCTCCATATGTTCTCATTCTTATTATCGTAGTAGTAGTTACTTTGGTATTCCAAGGCAGCGCTGGACGTGCAAGTTCGCACACGGATGTTGAATGGGGTAAAGTTATTGTTGTCGATCGTGATGAAAATGGAAATGAAGTAAATAATTACGAGGAGTCATTCCTTTGGGTTGAAAAAGTCGAGTCACTTCAAGTTACGCGTTATACGGAAGGAAAACTTACGATTTCTGGCTATTACACAGTTGTCAATGCCGATAATCGTGATGTAAGATATTCTTTTTCGAGTTCGGGACTAGATACTGAAGCTAATCTTTCTTATATTGATACAATTGTTAAGACAAGATTTAAAGATGATGGTAAGACTTTATATTATAACAATAATAATTACACCATTGTTAATGCGTATGCCTCAAACGGATTTATGGATTGGCTTCCAACAGTAATATTCTTTGTGCTTGGAATAGGTGTTATCTTCTTTATCTTCTCAAGACTTAACGCTAGTGTTAATAAGTCAAATAACACCGCGTTAGATTTCAATAAGTCTAGAGCAAGAAGAGAAGATGCTTCTAATGTTCATTTTGATGATGTCGCAGGATGCGACGAAGAAAAAGCTGAAATGGTTGAATTAGTCGACTATTTAAGAAATCCAAGTAAATATTCAAAATTTGGCGCTAAATTACCAAAAGGTGTTCTATTAGTTGGACCTCCCGGTACTGGTAAAACTCTTCTTGCTAAAGCAGTCGCCGGTGAAGCTAAGGTTCCTTTCTATTCAATTTCCGGTTCTGATTTCGTTGAAATGTTTGTCGGTGTCGGTGCAGGGCGTGTTAGAGACATGTTTAAGAAAGCGAAGCAAACTGCTCCATGTTTGATTTTTATCGATGAAATCGATGCTGTCGGTCGTCAAAGAGGAGCCGGTATGGGTGGAGGAAACGATGAACGCGAACAAACTCTTAACCAATTGCTCGTTGAGATGGATGGTTTCTCTGATAACGCAGGTATTATTGTTATTGCAGCGACTAATAGAGAGGATGTATTAGACCCGGCACTTTTAAGAGCAGGACGATTCGATCGTCAAATTACCGTTGATCTTCCAGATAAGAATGGTCGTGAAGCTATTTTAAAGGTTCACGCTCGTAATAAAACCATCTCTTCATCTGTCGACTTTAAAGCTCTTGCAAAGAGAACGGTAGGTTTCTCCGGTGCTGATCTTGCTAACGTTTTAAATGAAGCAGCGATTCTTGCTGTAAGAAACAATAAAAAAGAAATTTCATTAAAAGATATCGATGAGGCTATTGATCGTCGTATTGCTGGTCCTGCAAAAACCAGTAAATCTTTAAGTGAACTTGAACGTAACATTGTCGCTCACCATGAAGCCGGTCACGCAATTATCGGATTAACGCTCAAAGATAGTGATGTTGTCCAAAAAGTGACAATTGTTCCACGCGGAAGAACAGGTGGTCACGTATTAATGACACCAGAAGAAGATCGTTTCTTAGTAACAAAAGAGCAATTAATCGCTCGTATCGTTGGTTATTTAGGTGGAAGATCTTCAGAAGAAGTATTTTTTAAAGATGTTTCAACCGGTGCTTCAAATGATATTGAAGTTGCAACTAGAATCGCAAGAGTAATGGTAACACAATATGGTATGTCTTCTCTTGGCCCTATTCAATATGAACGTGATCAAGGTTCAGTATTCTTAGGACGTGATTATACAAATACAACTAAAAATTTCTCAAATCAAGTGGCTTTTGAAGTTGACCAAGAAGTACGTAAAATTATTGACGAAGCACATGAAAAAGCACTTTCGATTATCCGTGAGAGAAAAGATGATGTTGAATTAATTGCTTCCGCACTCCTTGAAAACGAAACTTTGAATGCTGAGCAAATAGCTTACTTACTTGAAAATAGACATATGCCAAAAGAAAAAGAAGAATCTTTTGACGAAGTTAAAGAAAATTCGGGAGATTTGCCACACTAAGAAAGAGATTCGTCTCTTTCTTTTTTTGCCTATGAAAAAGATTCAAATCGATAACATTACTATAGATCCACCAATAATTCTTGCCCCTTTAGCGGGAATTACTTCTTTAGGGTATAGAAAATTAATGAAAAGATTCTCGGTTGGACTTGTAGTTAGTGAGATGATATCTGATTTTGCTTTAATTTATAACAATAAAGAAACTTTTAAAATGTTAGAAACATGTGCTGAAGAAAGACCTTTAGCGATTCAATTATTTGGAGGGTCTAAAGAAAGCATTCTCAAAGCTGTTAAGATTTTAAATGAAAAAGCAAATTTTGATATTTTAGACATTAATCTTGGATGTCCTGTTCCTAAAGTTGTTAAAGATGGAGCCGGATCTTCTTGGATAAAACAGGAACGACAAGAAGAATTATACGAAATGATGAAAGCAGTTGTAGAAACTTCAATTCATCCTGTAACCGCAAAAATTAGAATAGGATGGAACAATAAATCTATTAATGTTATAGACACATGTAAGATACTTGAAAAAAGCGGAGTTAAAATGATAGCGATTCATGGACGAACTCGCGAAGATTTTTATCAAGGCAATTCAGATTATATGTGGATTAAAAGGGCAAAAGAAGCAGTGTCAATACCGATTATTGCGAATGGTGATATCGTTACTCCTGAAGGTGCTATTGACGTTTTAACCTACACTAAAGCTGATGGTGTGATGATTGGAAGAGGATGTTTAGGAAATCCAGAGTTGTTACAAAATATTGATAAGAAACTAAAAGGTGAAACTTATAGTGATGAAGTTGATATCAACAAACAAATAGAATATTGTAAAGAACATTATCTTAATTTAATTGAGGTCAAAGGTAAATATCGGGCCACCCAAGAAATGAGAGGTTTAGCACCACATTATTTTAAAGGTTACGTAAATGCTAAAAAATATCGTGCGGAACTCGCTAAAATCGAATCATATCAAGATTTTATAAAAATTATTGAAAATATAAAAACGCAACAATGATTTGCGCTTGTTTCAAAATAAATTATCAAGTAGAATATAAAAGACAACAATAGAGGTATTAATATGGAAAATTTATCAGAACAAGAAATTATTAGACGTCAAAAGATGGAAAAACTCAAAGAATTAGGAGTTGATCCTTTTGGACATAAATTTGATAAAAATGCGAA
Organism: uncultured Bacilli bacterium; assembly: GCA_947595215.1. Classification (GTDB taxonomy): domain Bacteria; phylum Bacillota_I; class Bacilli_A; order RFN20; family CAG-449; genus CANQAG01. Next base: position 27,231 of record CANQEO010000003.1, on the reverse strand, counting down.
TTCACAATCAATTCGAGAGTATCTTGATTTTTCTAAAGAAGATTTAGAAACTAAGAATATTGAAGTTAAGATGGCTGGAAGAATCATGACTATTAGACGTATGGGAAAAGCCTCTTTTTTCCATGTGCAAGATCGCGAAGGTTTATTCCAATGTTTTATTTCCAAAGATAGCGTTGGCGAAAAACAATACGAACTTTTTAAATTAGCGGATATCGGCGATATCGTCGGTGTTACTGGTAAACTTATGAAAACCAATACAGGGGAATTAACGCTTAAGGTTACCAATTATGAACATTTAACTAAAGCTCTTCGCCCATTACCGGAAAAGTTTCATGGACTTACCGATGTTGAAGAAAGATATCGTCGTCGATATGTTGATTTAATTATGAATCCGGAGGCGAAAAAAGTTGCTTTAACACGTCCAAAAATCATTAGAGCTTTGCAACGTTATTTAGATTCTCAAGGATTTATCGAAGTTGAAACATCGGTTTTATGCTCAGTTTTAGGAGGTGCGGCTGCCCGTCCATTTAAAACTCACCATAACGCTCTTGATAAAGAATTCACTTTAAGAATTGCAACTGAACTACCGCTTAAAAGATTATTGGTTGGTGGATTAGAACGCGTTTATGAAATCGGACGCTTGTTTAGAAACGAAGGAATGGATACCAAACATAATCCGGAATTCACGACCGTAGAAGCCTATATGAGCTATGGTGATATTTATGATATGGCTGATTTAGTCGAAAAAATTTTTAGAAACATCGCGCTCGAAGTTGTTGGAAGTGCCACTATTCCTTATGGAGATTTAATGATTGATTTAGAACATCCATTTAAGCGTGTTACTATGGCGGAATTAGTCAAAGAAAAAACAGGTGTTGACTTTACCGAACCTTTAACATTTGAAGAAGCTAAAGAGTTAGCAAAGAAACACAACGTACCAGTTGAAAAACATCATACAGGTGTCGGACATATTTTAAATTCATTCTTTGAAACATATTGTGAAGAAACGCTCATACAACCAACATTAGTATTTGGACATCCAATTGAAATTTCTCCACTTGCTAAGAAAGGAAAGGATCCTCGTTTTACTGAAAGATTTGAATTATTTATCGGTGGAAGGGAATACGCAAATGCTTTTAGCGAATTAAATGATCCAATCGATCAAAGAGAAAGATTCCTCAATCAGTTGAAAGAAAAAGAACTCGGCAACGATGAAGCTAATGAAATGGATGTCGATTTTGTCGAAGCTCTAGAGTATGGTATGCCACCAGCGGGAGGAATCGGAATCGGAATCGACCGTATGGTGATGTTAATGACAAACTCTGCATCAATCAGAGAAGTTATTTTATTTCCGACGATGAAAGATCGTTAATCGACTATTTTGAAACCTTCATTCACTTAGAGTGAAGGTTTTTTGCTAAAATTGATTCAATAAGATACTTATTCCAAATTATCTAAAAAATTTTATAAGTTGAAGTTGAAAATAATGAAACATTTGAAGAGTTTATTAATGTTACTTGTTTAGAATTTAGCGAAGCACAATACTAATACTGATATTTTACGCATTCCTAAAAAGAACAAAATTGTTATAATAGACGCTAAGAAATCGGCAACAATAACCGAAAACTAAACACCATCGATTCCAAATAATAAGAGTAATAAAAATACTGTCGCTATTTGAAAAACGATGGATTTAATAATTATATTAAAGCTGAAAGCAACATAGTTACAGAAACAATCAAAACTATTCGGATATTTTTATTTAGTAAATTTTTTAATTCGATATTGTTTTTTGCGCCATAATGATAACTGATAATTGGAACTGTTCCGATAGAGTAACCAAAAAATATCGCTACAAAAATCATATTAACATACATGATGTGAATATCATCATGGAAATTGAAGGTCGGGTAAAACGAAATATTTTTTGTAAGAAAAGTGATTGGATAATTGAATTTTTATAATATTTATAACTCTATGTAATATAGTATGATTAATTTTTTTTGTCAAATGTATGATTGTTGTTAGATATAGTTTTAAAAGCATAAAATGCATTTTAAATCAAAAAGTAAAAGTAGAAAATTCTCTAACAAGATAATTTTTATAATGAGTATATTTTCGGAAGATAAGGCAATAATTAAATTGTTAAATCATAGATTGAAAAGTGAAAGAGGCACAATATGGTTGAAAAATTCTCATTAGAAGCCCAAAAGGTTATTTCGTGTGCGGAGTCGATTGCTTTTGAATTTTCACATACGAGCATTGGTAGTGAACATATTCTACTCGCATTTCTTCGCGTTGAAGAAAATCCTTTAGGACGCGAGCTTGGCAAATATGGTGTTACATATAGCTCTTTATCTAAAAAAGTAAAGAATCTTTATCCATATTCGGATGAGGATCCTCTCTATATGGAATATACGATGGATTTAAAATTGCTTTTAGATAATGCGATTGCAATATCTAAAAAGGCACAAGAAGAATTTGTTTCTATTGCCTCTTTAGGACAAGCCTTATTAAGAGAAGAGCAAGGTGCTGCCTTTGATTTGTTAACTAAATATAAAGTTAATAAAGAAAATCTCATTCGACTTTTAATAAACTCTCAGAAGAAACGTTCTGAATTAGATAATGTAACAGATCTTCATAATTTATCCGGAATATCAAAAGATCCTCTAATCGGTCGTAAAGATGAAATACATCAATTGCTAAATGCTTTATCGAGAAGAAATAAACCGAATGCAATTTTAGTCGGTGAACCGGGAGTAGGAAAAACAGCGATTGTAGAAGAGGTCGCAAAGATGATTGATGAGGGTAAAGTGCCTTCCTTAAAATCAAAAACAATATATGAACTTGATATTGCTTCTACGGTAAGCGGTACAAAATATCGCGGAGAATTTGAGGAAAAATTAAAAAAAATTATCAAAAAAGTTAAAGATGATGGCAATGCAATTTTATTTATTGATGAAATTCATAATATTGTAAAAGCAGGAGGCGCAGAAGGCGCAATCGATGCATCCAATATCTTAAAACCATATTTGTCACGAGGGGATATTCAAATTATTGGGGCTACTACTGAAGACGAATTTCATGAAGCTTTTGATAAAGATAAAGCTTTAAAGAGAAGATTTCAAATTATTAAAGTAGAACCTTCTAGCGCATTAGAAACTCTTGAGATATTGGAAGCTTTAAAACCGATTTACGAGAAGCATTATAAAATTAAAATCGATTCATCATTATTAAAAACTATCGTTGATTTAGCTAAAAAAGTTCCTAATTCATATTTTCCTGATAAAGCGATTGATATCTTAGATAATTCTTGTGTGATTGCAGAAGAAAAATTAACTGAAGAGAATATAATTAATACTGTCGAATCATATTTTAAAATCAAAATCAATCATTTAAAGGTTAGTGAAATTGTCTCTAAAAAATTACGAGATAATATCAGAGGTCAGACTCGTGCTATAGAACAAATTGAATCTAATTTGAGATTAATCGAAAATGCTGTAGTTGAAAAAAATCGTCCTTTATTGGTGATGATGTTTGTTGGACCTTCTGGTGTTGGAAAAAGTGCATGTGCCGAAATAATCGGCGAACATTATTTTTCTGGAGCAGGTCACACCTTAAAACTGGATATGGCATCTTATCAAGAATATGGATCATTATCGAAACTTCTTGGTATTAATGGCTATCAGACTCCGTCTCAAACGCCTTTTGTGAAGAATTTAAAGGCTTTTCCGCATTCGTTAGTGATTCTTGATGAAATTGAAAAAGCCAACAATGAAATATTAGATTTTTTCTTAAATGTTTTTGATGAAGGATATTTTATTGATAACAAAGGAACAAAAGTTGATTGTACTAATGCGATGTTTATTTTAACATCTAATTATGGTTATGATGATAAATTTGTTTTCAAAAAAAATCTAAGTATCAACTTTTCATATCGAGATACGATTCTAAAAAAACTCAATGAGAGATTTAGATATGAGTTTTTATCAAGAATCGATGATGTTGTAGTTTTTGATCATTTAGACGAGAATTCAAGACATAGCATTGCTCAAGATTATTTTCAATCTATTTCGCAATCACTAAACTTTGAGCTCGGTGATTTAGAGTTAAATCTTGACGATGAAGAAAACTATAATCGCTATGGAGCAAGGCTCATTAAACGCGATGTTAAAAAGAAAATATTGGAGCGTTTATCAAAAAAAGTACATTGATTTTTATCAAATTATAAAAAATCCCCTATTGCAAAAGTGAGAGGGGATTTTTGAATATGTGTCTCTTCTTCTTTACAAATTGACTCAGGTCTTTTATTATTAAGTGGCATAGTGTGAAGGACTATGTATTCTCTCTGCCATTACTAGGTAATGGCCAGAAGACCAAAGGGAGGTGTACACATGAAAAAGTACGAGATTATGTATATCCTTAATTCAGCTCTTGAAGATGCCACTCGCAATGAGTTAATTGGAAAGCTTCATGAGGTTCTCTCTGCCGACGGAAGTTCGGTCGACGATGTAAATGAATGGGGCTTAAGAGATTTGGCTTACGAAATCAAAAAAGAGAAAAAAGGATATTACGTGGTAGTTAAAGTTAGTGCTTCTTCTTCAAAAGTTATCGACGAATTTGATCGCTTAGCGAAGATTAATCCTAATGTTTTGCGTCACTTAATTATCGCTGAATAGTCCTTATTAAAAGGAGGATTTAAAATGATTAATCAAGTAGTATTAGTTGGACGTCTCACAAGAGATCCAGAACTTAGAAGAACTCAAAGCGGTATGACTGTATGTTCCTTCACCATCGCAGTTGATAACCGTAGCAAAAATGCAAATGGCGAAAGAAGCGCCTCATTTATTCCTTGTACTGCTTGGAATAAAAGCGCTGAGTTCATTTCACGTTTTGCCGGAAAAGGTATGTTAGTGGGAGTCGAAGGTCGACTTAACCAACGTAGTTACGAAAACAAAGAAAATCGACAAGTTACAGTTGTTGAAGTTATTTGTGATAATGTTCAGGTCTTAGAAAGAAGATCCGATGAAAATAGAAAAGAGGAAATGCCTCTTGCGGATAATACAGGTTACCACGCGGATCCAGTTAATGATGATGAACCAACTGATAAAAACGTCGATTCGTTCGATGTCACTGATGATGATCTTCCATTCTAAAGAAGATAGAAAGGGGTATTATGGCTTACAAGAAAATGAGACCAAGAAAAAAGGTTTGTGCATTTTGTGCTAAAGCAAAAGAAACCAAAGAGAAAGTTGTTAAAGTTGATTATAAAGATGTCGAAAATTTAAAACGTTTTATTTCTCCAAACGGCAAAATTTCTCCAAGACGCGTTACCGGCACTTGTGCAAAACACCAAAGAGATGTTGCGATTGCTATTAAACGCGCACGTTTTATGGCATTATTACCATTTGTTATTGACTAATAGTATAAAAATAGCACATAGAGAGAATTTACTTGTGCTAAAAATTTATCTATAAAATTTTATGGGGCTGTTAAGAAACAATTAAAGTTTCTAGCCTCTTTTTTTGTATAATTTTCTTCTGAATTAACAACATTATTACATAAAGGTTTCTAAGGTAAAGAATAATAATATTTATGTATAAAGTTTGTAGCGAATTATTAAAAAATTTTTTCTCAATTTGCATATTGTTTAAATGCTAATATAGAAACTCATTTTAAATATTTGAAAGTTATTTTTAGATCTTTATTACCATTAAATTCCTGATTTTAAGAATAATTATTAACGTATATAAAAAAATTCTTTTATTTTCGAATTTTTTATTTTATATTTATAAAAACAAAAAGAAAGAGGTAATTGTTATGAAAAAATCAAAGACACTTCTTATTATTGCTACATCATTCTTATTGTTGGCGGCTTGTAATAATAGTAATGATGGTACAAGTTCATCTTCCAATGCAGATGAGACAACAAGTGAAGTCAATGCTACTCTTGAAGATTTAAAAACGGCTATTGAATCACTTGGAAATAACTATACTCTTAATAGTGTCAGTTACGATGGGAGTACTGGGAAAACTGTCGTTTCCGAAAACTATTATGGAACCTTTATGGATTCAGGTCAAATTTCTGGATATATGAAAGTATCAAAAGATAATGATACTGTTCATTCATACGTATATAATCCAGAGTCTGCTACAAACGAATGGGATGGATTTGATGATTATGGTCGCGAAGATTATCTTCCATTACATCTTTCTTATATGAAAGATTTGGACCACGTTTTAGATCTTGATACTTTTGTTAAAACTGAAGATAAGTTGACTTTTCACACTGACGATGAATTCTCAATTCAAAGATTATTAATCTTAACCAACCACCCACTTGCATATTTATTTGGTCATGCTCATGATGGTATTGATATAATTCTAAATGAAGATTTAAGTTTAGATCAAATAAAGTTTTTGGGCCTTAATCCAAATATGTTAGATGGCGGTATACTTAGTTTACCGAAAGATAATGTTTTTTATAGGATTACTGTAGGAGATATTGGTACATCCAGAATCGATTATGTTCATGAATACGCAAATGGGGAAATGGATATTAAAGATCCTGAACTTTATATGTTATTAAAAGTAGGTGAAGAAGGTAACGCACTATATGAGGGTGTGGAAATAGAATTTACCGGTATTTTATCATCAATTCTTGATATGGGAAATTCCGCTGCAGTCATCAGTGATGGTGTTCCTACCTACTTCCCAGATGCTAGTGTACTTGATCCGTGGTCAAATTACTCTAAAGAAATAACCGTAAAAGGTACTGTTGATGTCGAAAAGGGCGCAGTAGTATTTAAAGACGCTGAATTAGTTTCGGTTGGTGATGAAATGGATATTGAACCATATGATGTTTTGGATGTTAGTACTTGGGAAGAAGAATTTGCTGATAGTTACACTGGTTCAAAAATGAATGGTATGTCTGTTAATTTATCTTTAACTTACATTGAAGGAGAAGTTGCTACAAGTGGTGCTTCTTCATTAAAATGTCAGTTTAATAGTTCAACTCCGGTAGAAGTAAAATTCTCCGAAGGATTAGATGAAGAAATGAAACAAGCTTATCTTGATTTTGTCGATGAAGAAGGAATTGAAAGTGGTGATTCTATCGATTTTGGAAATCTTACTTTCAAATGGGAAAATGGCCCTGTTGTTTATATTGGAGAAACGAGTTCTTTCACTCGCTCGATGACATTTGGTTCTTTATGTATGGATATTTTAGGAATGGAAATTCCTGAACCGGTTTCTTTCGATGGATGGAATATCATGTACGAAGATGGCGGTATCATCGTTGATGAAGAAACAATCGCAGAAGGTGTATTTGCTATCGCTTATATTAAAGAAGATGGTGTCGCTACCTTTGCTGAAGAATATGGTGAACTTCTTGTCGCTGCCGGATTTGAATTTGTTGAAGAGTTTGAAGATGGTGATGGCGATATGAGATATGTCTATCAAAAAGATAATATCGTGGTAAGATTTACTTCACCATTTAACATGGGATCGGATGATGATGTTGAATATCGTATGTGGATTGAAGCATATGATTTAAATAAAACTTCTCCCAATGTCGAATACTAATGAAGATTAATTTTGTTTTTCTTTAATTATTCAAATTTGATTTTATTGATAATGATCTCATAAAACATTTTATGAGATCATTTTTTTCACATTATTGAAATGATAAAAGAATATTTTGATATTTTTAAAGCATAGGAAAAAATAGTGAAAAAAATAATGATTAAATAATAATTAATATTCGGTTGGTTTCTCTAATTTGATATATAGCGGTCATAAATATTCTTTTTAATAAATGGGCTATTACAGTTTGGAACCAAATTCAGTTGATTCATATAATTTAATGAAAAGAACAACTTTTTATAAATATCATAAGTTGTTTATTGTGTTTGCAATTTTGAAAAATATATCCTTTTAGTCTGTTAAAAAAGCGTATCATTTTGACTATATTTATATTTCTTAATTATGTATAATAATTAAGAATGGGGTGACTTTATGCAAAAATTTATTAAACGTCAAAAAATAAAAGTACTAATTATATTATTTTTTCAACTTTTAGTCGCCGTTGCAGTTTATATTGCGGCTGTATATTGGAGAGAGAGATATACTATGGAATTGCTAGTTGGAACGATTGCTATATTCGTTTTAGTAAATTTCATACTATTTTGGTTAATACTTTCTTCTATATCTCACTATAAACATAAGACAGATTTAAAAGCTTTGGATATTGTCGGTGAAGATATTCAAGAAGCTTATACTTTTGGAAAAATAGGCTTAATTGTTACTGATGAAAGCGACAATATCATTTGGACTAACGAACAATTTTCAAGCATTCAGTCAACAATTATGGATATGAATATCTTTGAGTGGAAAGAAGAACTCAAAGAATTAAAGGAATATGAAGGGGAAGATTTATCTGAAAGTCATACAGTACAAGTGGATATTGAAGGAAAAAGGTATGAAGTTAAACTCTTAAAAGAAGCTAATCTTTTCATTCTCAAAGATGTGACTGAATATAATCGTGTTGTCGAATATTCTAAGCAACACGCCCCAGTAGTAGGTATTATAAGCATTGATAACTATTCAGATTTAGAAGCTTTCGCTAATGATCGTGACAATAATGATATGATTATTAATGTCATTTCCATCATTACTGATTATTGCAGAAAATATAACTTATTATTGAAGAGACTAAAAAGTGATACGTTCTTCATTGTTTGTGATCAAAAGGCATATGACGGTTTATTAAAAGATAATTTTTCAATATTAAATAAGGTTAAAAACAAATCTTTTGAAGATTTAACGGTAACTCTTTCTATCGGTTTTGCTAGTGGCTTTGATGATGTTGTAAAGTTATCAGAAATGGCTAGTAATGCTTTAGATGTCGCTTTATCAAGAGGCGGTGACCAAGCGGTTTTATCGCCATATGGAGGAAACTTAACTTTTATCGGTGGTGTTTCAGAAGCTAAAACAAATCGTAGCCGTGTAAAAGTTAGAGTTCTCTCTTCTTCGTTAGCGTCTTTAATTCAAACGTCTAAAAATGTTGTTATTATGGGACATAATGACGCTGATATGGATGCAATGGGTAGTGCTTTAGGTCTATATGATTTTGCTAAAGCGTTTGATAAAGATGTTCACATTGTTTATGATGAAAAACGCGTCGAAACTAAAACTAAAAAAGCTTTTAAGGATTTCTATTCTAAGGAAGAAATTCAAAATATGACTTATACCTTAAAACAGGCAAGCTATCATATAACTAGTGAAACATTATTGATTTTAACTGATGTTCATAGACCTTCGATTGTTATGGCCAATAGTGTACTTGAAAAAGCCGAGCGCATTGCAGTTATTGATCATCACCGCCGTAGTGAAGAGTTTGTCGATCATCCGGTGTTTGTTCACATTGAACCTTCGGCTTCTTCGGCCTCAGAATTAGTGAGTGAAATTATCAAATATTCTCCAAAACGTATTGAAGTAGATAATCGTGAAGCGACATTTATGCTAGCGGGTATCTTACTTGATACTAACTACTATCGTCAAAAAACAGGTGTAGCAACATATGATGCGTCTTTGACTTTAAAAGAATTTGGTGCTGATAATGCTAAAGCGGATTACTTCTTGAAAGAAGAATATGAAGAATATGCATTAAAAACAAAAATTATATCCAATTCAATTACTCCATATTATGGAGTTATCATCGCATTAGCGGATCAAAATGATATTATCAATAAAACGATGCTTGCTGTTGTCGCTAGTGAATCTGTACAAATTAAAGGTGTTAACGCTTGCTTTGTAATAGGTCACACATCAGATAAAGAAACCGCCATTTCAGCTCGAAGCGATGGTACGATAAATGTTCAAATGATTATGGAAAAATTGGGTGGTGGCGGACACTTTACCGCTGCTGCTGCTCAATTCACAGATCAAACAGTTAATGAAGTTTGTAATCGTTTAAAAAGCACTTTGGAATTATATTTAAACGATGCACGAGCAACAAATACAAACCATTAGGAGGTTATTATGAAAGTAATATTATTACAAGATGTTAAAGGAGTCGGGAAGAAGAATCAAGTTGTTGAAGTTTCTCAAGGCTATGGTGCAAATTTTCTAATTCCTAGAGGATTAGCAATACTTTCAAACCAAAGAGGATTAGAATTCCGCGATCGTAAGATTCTTGAAGAAAAAGAAGAACTTGCGGCGAAAAAAGCCAATGCTGAAAAAGAAGCTGAGCGTTTAGAAAGTATCGTCTTAGAGTTCCAAGCGGCCGCTTCAAAAGATGGAAGAATGATGGGTACCATTTCTCCAAAACAGATAGAAGCCGAACTTAAAGAAAAATATGATATCGTAATCGATAAACGCAAATTTGTCGATAAAATAGCGGTAAATGCTTTTGGTTACACCAATTTAAAAATTGAACTTTTTAAAGACGTTTTGGCTTCAATTCGTGTTCATGTATCTGAGAAAAAGTAGGTGTTTTTATGGAGTATCAACCATTTAATGAAAATGCAGAAAAAGCTGTTTTAGGAGCGATGATTGAAAGTGATTCAGTACGTGCCGAAGTTCTTTCTCAATTGATAGCAGATGATTTCAATTCAAAGAAGCATCGTTTGATTTTTGATGCTATTGTAGCGATTACGGATCGTGGTATTACCCTAGATAATGCTTCTTTAACAGAAGAACTTTTAACTAACATGAAAGTCTTTAATGAGGTTGGCGGACTTGAATACCTTGTTGAACTTCGTGAAAACTATGTCGGCGATAAAAACGCTATTAATCATCTTCATATTGTTAAAGATTTAGCTTTAGTAAGAAAAATGCTAAATACGATGGATGCGATAAAAAAAGATTTTGCTACTAAAAAAATTAGTGATGTTCCAAGTTTTGTCGCGGAAAGTGAAAAAAGAATTCTGGATATCACAAAAACTAGAAGAGTAGGATCATTTAAAACTGCAAAAGAAGTTGTGGCTTCTATCGGCGAAGGATTAAAAATTAAAAAAGGAAAAAATGTTAATAATCTAAATGGTCTTGATACTGGTTATAAATCATTAAATAAATTAACACAAGGATTTCAAAATGGCTCTTTGATCATTTTAGGTGCTCGTCCATCTGTTGGAAAGACTGCTTTTGCAATTAATCTCGCTTATAATGTTTCAAGCCTAAATGATGTTACTGTCGCGTTCTTCTCGCTGGAAATGTCTGCAGAATCAATTATGATGAGATTACTTGCTAATCGAGCTTATGTAACTTTTACTAAGTTAGCGACTGCTAAGATGGACGATAACGACTGGTTAGCTACAGATGAAGCCATGAGAAGATTAAGCAATACCAAGATAATGATTGATGATACTTCTGCAGCTAAAATCACCGATATAAGAACAAAATCTGAAAAGTTAAAAGCTCAATATCCCGATCTGGGTCTAATTGTTATTGATTATCTTGGTTTAATTAGAACTAATAATACGAATTTAGATAATCACCAAGTTGAAATCGGTGAAATATCTAGACAATTGAAATCACTGGCGAGAGACTTAGATGTTCCGATTCTTTGCTTGTGTCAACTTTCTCGTTCTTCTGAAAAACGCACCAACAGAACACCGGTACTTTCAGATTTACGTGATTCCGGTTCTATCGAACAAGATGCTGATCAAGTTTTGTTTCTCTATCGTAAAAATTATCAAAATACTGATGAAGATAAAGAAAAACAACAAGCAGTTAACGATGACGATTCGCCATATGGTAAAACTGAAGAAATACAAATTATTGTTTCAAAGAATCGTAACGGAGCGACGGGCACTATCACTTTATCCTTTATGATGAACATCGGACGTTTTGTAGAAATTGATACTAAAATTGAGGAATAAGTATGCGTTACTATGTTTTTAATTCGGGTTCTAAAGGAAACTGTACTTTATTAATCGCGGATCAACATTACTTGATGATTGATATGGGCGTTTCTAAAAGAGGTCTCCAAACAAAATTGATAGAAACAGGTGTTCCATTCGAAAAGATTGAACATGTATTATTCACTCATAGTCATACTGATCATATTAAAGGACTAAAATATTTTAATTTAGATCAAATCTATGCGACTTCATTAACTTGTATGGTGCGCGAGGATCATACTTTGGTCCCTTATCAAACATATATGATTAATGGTTTTAAAGTAACAGTTATTCCTACTTCACATGATGTTAAAGGATCAATTGGTTTTATAATTGAATATGGTGATGAAAAACTAGTATATGTTACTGATACTGGTTATTTATATGAGAAAACATTACCGATGATTAAAAATGCTGATTATTATATCTTTGAATCAAATCACAATGTAAAAATGCTCTTAAATACTAATCGTACACAAGAATTAAAAAAGAGAATTCTGGGTGATTACGGTCATCTTTCAAATGAAGATTGCGCGCTTTATGTAACTCGCGCCTTAGGAGAAAAAACTAAAGAAATTGTTTTAGCTCACATTTCGCAAGAAGCTAATACTCCTGAACTTGCTTTGGAAACTTTTAATAAAATTGCTGAAGAAGGTGGCATTTCATTAAATAATATATCTATTCGCTGTGCGTCACAAGAATTTACTGTTTCGGGTGGAAGTTTTGATGAGGTTACTTTAAAATGATAAAAATAAAGATAATCGCCGTCGGAAAGATAAAAGCGCAATATCATCAAAGTGAGATTGAAGAATATTTAAAACGTTTAGATCGCTATGCGGATATCGATATTGAAGAAGTTGAGGAATTTAAAACTCCTCAACATCCTAACGATAAAGAGATATTAAAAACCAATGATGAAGAAGCAAAGCGATTAGTTAAAAAAATACAAGATCGTGACTTTGTGATTGTACTTGATGTTCATGGTAAGATATTAAGTTCTGAAGAATTCGCAGCGACTATGGGAAACCTAGTAGCAAGAGGATCATCAAGAATCGTGTTTGTGATTGGAGGATCTTACGGATTAGGAAAAGATATTATTGAACGTTCCGATTTAAGATTATCGCTTTCAAAACTTACTTTTACCCACCAGATGACAAGAGTCATTATCCTTGAACAAATTTATCGTGCCTTTAAGATTATCGGTAACGAAGAGTATCACAAGTAGGAGAAATAATTATGGAAAATGTTAAAACTTTTTTACTTGAGAAACTGAAAATAATGTTGTTATCTTTTTTGCGATTTATAGATCGTGCTCGTAATAATCGATATGTACGTTTCGCGGGCTATTTATATGTTGTCGCATTATTGATGTTTGGCATTACATTAGTTCGCAATCAATTTACAATTCCAATGTCAGGGGATTTTGTTCTTCAGGAAATCCCATTTTACTTTAATGGGTATGATGATTTGTGGCAAGCAATCACTACTGGACAATTTCCGTTGTGGGATGATTCGGCATTTTTAGGCGCTAATAACATTGGTGCCAATACTTTCTATTATTTGCTAAATCCATTTTTCTTGCCGATACTTTTATTTCCGCGAAATCTTGTTCCACAAGCACAAGCTTTTATGATGATAACAAAGATGGTTCTAGCGGGTTTAGCGATGATGAAACTGTTAGAACTATTTAAATTAAAACCTCAAATTATTAAAATAGTCGCCTTAGCTTACGCTTTTAATGGGTGGAATTTGCAATACTTATGGTTCAATCACTTTTTAGAAGTTAATGTGTTAATGCCAGTGATGTTATATGGTATCGAAAGGGTATTAAGAGATAAAAATCCATTCTATCTAGTCGGAGCTATTTTCTTAATTGGAATAACAAACTATTTCTTTTTAGTCAGTTTCTGTTTCTTAGGTGTAATGTATGCCGGATTTAGATATTTTCAATTCTATAAATCTTATAACAATAGTGAACGTGTAATTATTTTTGTAAAAGGATTTTTAGGATTTGCTTGTGGTTTAATGCTAGCGTCTTTTGTAATAATCCCGGCTTTTTCTTCGGTGTTATCTTCAAGCCGTGTTGAAAATGCTACTTATCTTGAAAATTTAAAAAATGCATTTGAAGTGATGAAAAATGAATCCTTTAGCGAAGGGTTTAATAGACTAATGAATGTATTATTCGTTTGGTCTGATGCTGGAAAAAGATCGAAATATCTTCTCTATCCATTAACAACATTCTTTTTTGGACCTGCGGCTAATTATGATGGTTTATTATTTAAGAATAATTATTATGATAATGTATTAGCATCTTTATATATATATGCTCCCTTAATGCTTTTCTTTATCCCATCATTCTTAGATTTATTTAAAAGAAAGAAATTCGGTCAAGTTTTCGCAGTTTTATTTATGGCATTACTTCTTTTTACTCCATTCGGTTATTATTGCTTTAGCGGTTTTACAAGTGTTGCGTATGGAAGATGGCAAGGATTTGTAGTTGCTGTTTCGTGTGTATTTATTGCCATTAATATGGATCGACGCAAAGAGATTAATCCGCGGTTTTTCACTATTGGTGTCGCTATTACTGTTCTGCTTCAAGTTTGGTTAATTTATCAAACTAGACAGATGATTGATGCTCCACAATCCGGAACGGTAGCTCCAAGTGATTATCGTGTCTTTTTAGCGTATTTTGAAGTGGTGTTTGTTATAGTGTGTTACTTCTTTATTATGCGTGACATGAGAAGGAAAAAATTCTACGAAAATGTCTTATATTTAGTTACTTTAGAAGCTGTCATTATCGGAAATGTTGTCGTATCTATACAAGGAACTTCATCTTATCAAAATCTTTATGGTGGCACTGAAAACGTTTCAGAAGAAACGCGATTAGTAAGTGAAATTCAGGACGAAGATGAGGATTATTATCGTATTTTTACAACATCCGCTAATAGAAGTGCCAATAATTTAGCGATGGTTTTAGGATCAAAAGGTTTGGGTACTTTCCACTCTGTATATAATTATGAATTAGATGAATTTATCAATTGGTCAAGAATCTCATATAATGGTTCGTGGTCTATGGGTGTTCACGAAAAAAGAGTAAATTTAGATGAATTTTTAAATGTTAAATATTATATTGTAAAACGAAACGATAATAATGTTCCTTATGGATTTTCATTATATAAAGAATCCGATACTCATAGAGTTTATCGTAATGATAACTACATCGAATTAGGCTTCTCCTTTGATCAATTGATAAACAAGAGCGCTTTGAGTACATCTTATACCAGGACTAATGAGAACGAGATGGCGTATTTAATGGGTGGAATTCTTGCTGAAGAAGACATTGAAGAAATTTTAGAATTATATCCAAACGTCTTTTCATATTCTGAAGGTTTACCTACGATGGGTTCACTTTATTCCGCAAATGAAGATATTACAATTCAAAAGGCGATATGGACCGGATCTACTCATGGTGGTACTGACGAAGAATATGAACCCGCTATTCCGTTTTCAACATCAGCTACTGCCGGTCTTACATGGAATTCGAGAATCGATATTCGCTTTAATGGAACAAATGTTTGTAGCGCTAAAGATAGAGGTGGATGCTTC
Organism: uncultured Bacilli bacterium; assembly: GCA_947595215.1. Lineage (GTDB taxonomy): Bacteria > Bacillota_I > Bacilli_A > RFN20 > CAG-449 > CANQAG01. The sequence goes on along the minus strand of CANQEO010000003.1, from coordinate 11,722 downwards.
GTAAGCGTTCAAGCTCGTATGGGTGAAAACCTCAATATCTTCCTTTATGGTAAAGATGAAAATGGCAAAGAAGTTTTACTCACATCCGATCGTCATATGACTCACGGCTATGCTAATAAACAATACGATCGTAAATATCAAAGAGGATTCTATGTCAATGATGAAGTAGATCATATCAGAATTCTAATTTATGAGACACTTACTCCCTCTCAAACCTTAGTAAAACCAGAAGTTCAATATGAGTATTACGATACTTATAAGGATAGAATCGATAAACTTAAACCATATGCTTTAAAAGACATAACTTATTCACAAGATTATTTTGGCTTTAAAACCGATTATGAAACTCCACGTTTTGTGGTCTTAACAGTTCCATACGATAGTGGTTGGTCTTTAAATCGCGAAACAGAAAATGGTGTCGAATCAGTTAAGATCTATAAATCTCAAGGCGGTTTTATCGGTTTTGTCGCGGAAGGTGGAGAGTATCAATATCACCTTAATTATCAAACTCCGGGACTTTCTTTAGGATTAAAGGTAGTATTAATTGGTATGGTATTAACTATCGCTATGTATATTGTTGATAAAATTATTTTTGATGATAAAGGTAAATTAAAACAAGCGATGAAACTCAATTAATCTTCATCGCTAGTTGATAAACATAATTTTTCTTAATGTTTAATTTAGAAGCGATTTCTTGAATCGCTTCTTTTTTTGTTAATCCATTTTTTAATTCTTGCTTTAAAATTTTTATGATTTTTTCATCACTTATAACAAGTTCTTCTTTGTTTCCTGCGACAACGATAACCATTTCTCCTTTTAAAGTGTTAGGATCGAGTTCTAATGCTTCATCTAATGTACCGCGAATATATTCTTCGTGCATTTTTGTGATTTCTCTGGCTAAAGAGAATTGCCTAGGTCCTAATACCTCCAAAAGATCCTTTAAAGTATCTATAATTCGATGGGGTGCTTCATAAAAAATCAAAGTATCTTTAATTTGTTTTAAAGCGACTAGTTCAGCTTTTCTTTTACTGCTACGAGCATCTAAAAAACCATAAAAATAGAAGTGATTAGCAGGTAGATTAGATGCTATTAATGCAGGAATAAAAGCATTAGAGCCATTAACTACCGAAACCGGAAATCCTTCTTCAATGGCCTTAGATACAATCGTTTTTCCCGGGTCGGAAATTAGTGGATAACCGGCATCAGAAACGATAGCTAAAGATTTTCCTTCTCTTAAATATTCTAATAATTTTAAAGAAATTTGGCTTTCATTATGTTCATGATAAGATATCAATTTATTTTTGATATCAAAATGGCTTAATAAAGACGCAGTATTTCTAGTATCTTCGGATGCGATAAAATCTACATTAGAAAGGACCTCAAGTGCCCGAGGGGAAAACTCTTTAAGATTTCCTATCGGTGTTGCTACTAAATATACGATTGCTTTAGTCGAAGAAAAGCTTTTAATTCGTTCCATTTTCTATTTTCTTTCATCCTTATTAGGATTTGTGATAATCTTATCTTCAATTTCAGAAAGAGGAAGAGTGATAATATTTTCGGGACTTTCAAGACGGACAACTTTGGTGATGATATTAATCGATGTAAGTTTATAATTAATACCTTCATAATTTACTCTAACACCGACTCTAGGCAAGTTCTTCTTTTCTTCGATATATGTATCATCTTCATATTTTAAACAGCAGATGAGCTTACCGCAATGACCGGACAATTTCGGAATGTTTAAAGCGAGCATTTGATTTTTGGCCATGGTAATAGAAATACCATCAAATTCATTTAAAAAAGAAGAGCAGCATAATTTTAATCCACAGATTCCAATACCTCCGATCATCTTAGCGCGATCGCGAGATCCTATTTGCCTTAATTCGATTCTACAGTGCAATTTATTAGCGACAATCTTTAGCAACTCTCTAAAGTCGACACGATCTTCCGCTAAATAAGAGATAGTGACTTTTGAACCATCTAAAGTGTACGAACTAGATACGATATTCATATTTAAACCTAATTCGTCGGAAGTTTTTTGAGCGAGTTCTTTCGCTTTTTCGGCGAGAGCTAAATTGTTTTCATAAAGTAACATATCGCCTTCTTCGGCACGACGTAAAACCATTGGAAAAGCATCTGTTTGAACATTTTCTTCTTTTTCTTTGGGTGGAACAGTTACAAAACCTAATTCTAAGCCATGTTGAGTAGAAATAACGATTGGATCATTTTGTTTTAAATCACCAATCTCGGTCAAAAAGAAGAAGGTCTTTCCGACACGATCGACACTAGCTCCAACCAAATACAATTTATTTTCCATTTCATCCATTTTTTTTCATTCCTTTCCTGATCGATATCATGATGTGGTCAATCAATAAACTCGGATTGACATTTAATTCAATTTTGCTACGAGTTAAGGATAGTTCGATATAAAGATCCTTTAGATTATCAAAACGCTTAGAAAGCTTATCAATCAAATTGTATGAAGATTTCATCACTATCGGTAAATTTAGTGATATGTTCATCATATCTTTTACGAAAAGTAAAATCAAGTCGACAAATAGGCGTAAGCTTTCTTTTCCTTTAATTACCGGTATGACGCGCGTCTCGGCGAAAAAGTGCGCGCTAGAGATAGATTCATCAAGATTTTCAAATAATTCAATGAAAAGATCTTTAACAGTAATATAATTGCTTTCTTGATAACAAGTTATTAGTGATTCGATATCGCTATGAAAAGAACTTAAGATTTCAGCATCATCTTTACAGATACCTTTTTTTTCGGCTTCTTTGATTAATTCATCTTTTTCAATTGCTTTGATTTTTAATAACTGACAACGAGAAACGATCGTCGGTAATAATCTTTCCTCGTTAGTGGTAGTTAAAAAGGCGATAACGTTTGGATTTGGTTCTTCTAAAAACTTAAGAATCGCGTTTAATGATTCTTTGTTAGAATTTTCAATTTGATTAATGATGTAAATTAAATATCCTTTTTTTTCTGAAGCGGTTTTTTGAAAAAGATTTCTCAAAGAAGCGATATCGCTCATTTTAATATTTGATTTACTTCCGTCAATTATAACTAAATCGGTATAGTTACCTTCATCAAAACGATGGCAAGAGGAACATGAACAACATGCTAAAGGATTAGGATTATCACACACAAGTGTTTTAGCTAGGTACTTGGCGATAGTTAAAAGGGAACCACCATCACCGCATAATAAATAAGCATGAGCAATATTATCAGTTTCCAAAGCACGCTTAAAAGTTTCATATATTACTTTTTGCGTCGATTCTAGATAATATTGATATTCCATGAATTATTCTCCTAATTTATTTTTAATCGCTTGATAAGCAGCTTCAACTACTTCTTCAAGAGGTTTAGAAGCATCGATGATAACAAAGCGATCTTGATAGCGAGCCGCTAAAATCAAATAACCTTCACGTACTTTGTGATGAAAAGTAATGTTTTCTAAATCGAGACGATTAACTTCTCTTCCTTTATTTTTATTGATTCTTTCTAAGCCGATTTCCGGTTCTAAATCAAATAGTAAAGTTAAATCAGGAAAAGTACCATCGGTGGCAAATTTATTTATTTCTAATATTTTCTCCACATCGTTACCGCGAGCAAACCCCTGATACGCTAAAGAGGAATCGAGATAACGATCACAAAAAACCAATTTATTTTCTTTTAGTGCTGGCCATATTTTCTCGACTAAATGTTGACGGCGAGAAGCGGCGTATAGCATTGCTTCTGTAATTGAATCCATCTTAGTGTTATCTTTGTCGAGAATAACATTACGAATTTGTTCGGATATTGGTGTTCCACCAGGTTCTCTAGTGGTGATTATGTCGTATCCATCGTTTTTTAATTGTTCAAGAACGATTTTCATCGCAGAAGTTTTACCACTTCCTTCGGGACCTTCTAATGTGATAAATAATGACATAATTAAATCTCCTTTTTAATAAACTTTCGACCTTCTAAAGATTTTGTAAGCGTCAATTCATCGGCGTATTCTAATTGTCCGCCCATCGGTAAACCATAGGCAAGACGAGAGATAGTGATAGGATAACTATATAACATTTTTGCAATATATAGTGCAGTTGTTTCTCCATCTAAAGTAGGATCGGTTGCTAAGATAATTTCTTTGAAATCTCCTTCTTTAACACGAGCAATTAAACTTTCGAGGTTAATATCTCTTAAACCAATACCTTTACTCGGTGAAAGATTACCATTAAGGATATGATAAAAACCATGATAAGAATTAAGCTTTTCAATGACTAAAACATCTTTAAAAGAAGAAACAACTATTAGAACAGATGAATCGCGAGTCTCATCATTACAAAGCGGACAAATGTGATTTTCTCTAAATGATCCACATGTAGGACAAGTATCGATATCGTTTTTAGCTTTTTGTAAGGCATCTATCAAAAAATCTCTTTTGGTTGTATCCATCTGAAGTATTTGATACGCCATTCTTTCAGCGGATTTTCTTCCGACTCCGGGTAATTTCTTTAAAGCTTCTATGAGATTAGAAATACTTAAAAGTTCTTCCATTAAAAACCAAATCCCTTCATACCACCAGTCATTTGATTATTGATTTTTTCAAATTCTTTTTCGACGACTTCGAGGGCTTCATTAATAGCTATTTTAATCATATCTTCAAGCATTTCTTTTTCGCTTGGATCGATTGCGTCTTCATCGATTTTAATCGATTCGATACGTTTTGTTCCTTTGATAACTACTTCAATAGCACCACCTGCGGAACTGACAGTAAATGATTTAGCTTCTAATTCTTTAGTTAGTTTCGTCATTTCTTTTTGCATTTTTTGTGCTTGTTGCATTAAGGCATTGATATTCATTTCTATATCCTCCTAGATTTCTTCTTTTTTAAATTTTATGTCTCTAGCCGTTGGTAATTTGCGAGCTTGAAGTAAGTTTGTGAATTTTTGAACATGATTAATATAATCTTGCTTAGTGAGGGCAACTATAGTTGCAAAAGGGGTATCGGGCACCACCTGTTTTAGCAATTCAATTAAACCAGTTTGGTTCTTTTCCAAATTTATTTTGTATGCAGTGGTCTTAAAGTCGGTTTCAACAATCAAGACACCTTTACTATAAATGCGAGGGGAACTTAATCTTAATAGTGAAGCATAAGAACCTAGTTTAGCGTGAGGGAGGTAGTATTCAATTTTTGACCAATTATCAATACAGCGGATTTTATATTCTTTTGATGCTTGAACCATAACATTGATTACTTCATCTTCATCTAACGAATAGCAAATACCATGTTCTTCAATAGAAGGTACCTTTTCAAAAGTTTTCTCATTAACCTGTGGTTTTACTGGTTCTTTATTGATAACCGGTTCTGGTTTAAATTCTTTTTTCGGTGATTCTTTTTTTACGATTACTTTTTCTTCTTTAACTACATTAATTACATCATTAGAATCGATGGTATTATCTTCGATTGTAGCTAGTTTTAAAAATGTGATTTCAAGCAAAGATTTTACATTATTCACAAATTTAAATTGAGCGGAAGCTTCAAGCAAGATATCGATCATTTCTAATGCTGCTCTTCTTGAAATATTGAATTTTTGCAAATCTTCAACACGTGTACCTTTTATTAAAGAAGGATCTTTTGTCGTTAATAAAATTAAACGATTTTTTAATATTTCAATAAGATCATTAGTTAATCGTTTAAAATCGATACCGCGTTTTTCTAGGAGGCTTAATTCATTGCTGATAGCAACGATATTTTTAGATTCGATATATTGAAGAAGTTTAAATTTTTCAGTATTAGATAAAAGTCCGTAAATTTCTTCTATATGATAAACTTTTAAATCGTTTCCAGCATAAGATGATGCTTGATCTAACATTGAAAGAGCATCACGAACACCACCATCCGCTAAAGAGACGATTAAATCTAAGGCAGGAGAATCATATTTTATATTTTCACTTTCGCACACCACTTTTAATCTTGCTAGTAAATCTTGATCGCTAACTTTAGAGAAATCATAACGTTGGCATCTAGAAAGAATAGTCGGCATCAATTTATATGGTTCTGTAGTAGCTAAAATGAAAACGACATTTGCGGGTGGCTCTTCTAAAGTTTTTAAAAGGGCATTAAAAGCTTCTGAAGTCATCATGTGAACTTCATCGATAATGTAAATTTTATAACGACCTCTAATTGGAGCATACTTAACTTTGGTAATCAAATCTCTGACTTCATCGATTCCACGATTACTAGCAGCGTCAATTTCAATCACATCCGGGTGAGAACCATCGTTAATGGAAGTACAATTGACGCACTTATTACATTGATGTCCTTGACCTTCATCGCAGTTCAATGCTTTAGCAAAAAGTCTCGCCATAGTAGTTTTTCCTGTTCCTCTAGGACCAGAAAAAAGATAGGCATGTGCGATTTTGTTTTCCCTCAAAGCGTTTTTTAAAGTTCTAATAATAGGCGCTTGACCTGCCACTTCATCAAAAGAAAGTGGACGATAAGTACGGTACAAAGCTTTATAAGACATAATTAATCACCCAAAAAGTATTATAAACTTTTTAAGTGTATAATTAAAGTTAAAGCAAAGAAACTTACTGATTGATAACGGAAATATAAATTAGAGATTCTTCGTTAGTACCACCGGCGTGACTAGCTTTAAAAACTATTGAATATTCATATAATTCTTGTGGGTAAGAAAAAGTGTGCTCGTTAAGAGCGACGACGATGTAATCTCCTAAAATGTCTTTAATGAGAGGATGTGGTTTTCCTTCACCGAATATTTCTTGTGACAAAGCTAAATCCTTTGGAATTAATTTAAAATTGTCACTATAATATCTATCGAATAAATACAAGAAATTATTTTCTTTTCCTGGTTTGATTCTAAAAGAGGCACAACGGGATTCAAGAGTGTAGTTATCTTCGATACATCCATAGAAATCTAAATGCTCATTAACTGGATGCACTTCGATTTCTACTAAAGAATGATCAGCGATAACAATGATTAAATTATCACGGCATTCTTTTGCCAATTTAGCAATTCTTTTGTTAATAGATTTTACAATCCTATGAATTTTATATGTTTTGGGACCATCAATATGGATTGTAGTATCTGGTTCAGTCCAATAGCCATATATAAAATGTGAACGATTTTTTTGCATTTCGGTTTTTAAACGAGAGAAAAAATCGGAGATATTTTCCGCTTCTCCATCTTCGACTCCATAAGGAAATACTTTAAGTGCCTTTGCTCTTCCTTGGCGGTTAATTAAATCGATGATGGAATCATATTGATAATAAGTTTTAGCTAAATGGGGACCATTAAGTCTTTCTTTGGTAAAACTATCGTTATTTGAAAACATATCGACGCTACGATCAATTTGTGGAAAATATTGTGACCAACCGATCCAACCGGTTTCAATAGGGTAACGACCGCTTAAAAAAGCGTTAGTTGCGGCGACAGTTGTAGGTGGAAATACTGAAGAAATTTCATCAAAATGATGACGAACTAAATAATCGTTTTTAGTTAAATGAAAATTTTGGATAGAACTTCCCATTCCGTCAAAAAGTAAAACTACTACTTTATCATATCTTTTATTATTAAATACTTTATCGATGCTTTCTAAAGATGGATGAAAAGTTTCAACTCCAAAATTTTTAAGTATTGAATTAGAAAGGTTAACTAAGTTTTTATTTTTATAATATTTAAACATCTTATATCACCGATTAAATTTTAGCTTAATATTAAAAAAAATGATAGTTATAATTGGTACACGAAATTTATAAGTTCGAGAAGCAAAGTAAATCAAATTTATCAAAAAGTTATTGATAATATGAGAGTTAGCAAAGTTTTAGTAATGTGCTTACTAGTATAAAAATTATAAACATCGCAATATCATTTGATAAAATTACAAGAAACAAGGATTAAAGACAAAAAGATAATTATGTCAATAATGGAGAATCTAACTAATAATAAATATAATTAAAACGGATAATAAGGTTATGATCTAAAATCTTAGGATAGTAAAAAGAATATTAAAAGATTACTTTAAAAGATATGTGAAATTATTGATATTTACTAAGATAAATTTATTAATTTATTTTGTATGCAAAATAAAAAATATTATAAAAACTTTAATCTTCAAATAAAAATAAAGAATTGAGCAAAAACAATTGAAATGATATTATAATCATGCTAAGGAGCAAAACCTATGAAAGACAAAATGATTGAACGCTTAGAAGCGATGGAAAAAAGAAGCGAAGAAATAGATCATCTTTTATGTGAAGAAGATATTATTTCCGATATTGCCAAAATGACAGCGTTAAATAAAGAAAAAGCTGCTATGGATGAAGCCGTATCTAGTTTTATCGAGTATAAAAAAGTTATCAATGATTTAGCGGATGCGGAACTAATGCAAAATGATAATGATCCTGAAATTGCTCAATTTGCTAAAGATACTATTAAAGAATTAGAAGTTAAGCGTGAAAAGATGTATCAGAATTTAAAAATTTTATTGCTACCTAAAGACACTAACGATGAAAAGAATGTCGTTATTGAAATCCGTGGTGCCGCTGGTGGCGATGAAGCAAACATCTTCGCTGGTGATCTTTTTAGAATGTATCAACGTTATGCCGAAAAACAAGGCTGGAGAATTCAAATTATAGATGAAAATCCTTCGGAAATGGGTGGTTTTGCTTCAATCTCATTTATGGTTAAAGGTGATTCTGTTTATTCTCGCTTAAAATTTGAAAGCGGGGCACATCGTGTACAACGTGTTCCAAAAACTGAGGCATCGGGTAGAATTCATACTTCTACAGCAACCGTATTAGTAATGCCAGAAGCAGAAGAATTAGATGTCACCATTGACCCAAAAGATTTAAAGATCGATACATATCGTTCTTCGGGAGCCGGAGGACAAAACGTTAATAAAACCGAATCAGCAGTCAGAATAACTCACATCCCAACCGGGATTGTTGTCGCTTGCCAAGTGGAGAGAAGCCAAATTCAAAATAGAGAAATTGCTATGAATCTCTTAAGAGCGAGAATCTTAGCGCAAAAAGAAGCGGAAGCTAATGAAAAAATCGGTAACGAAAGAAGATTAAAAGTCGGAACCGGTGAACGCTCTGAAAAGATTAGAACTTATAACTATCCACAAAGTCGTGTTACTGATCATCGTATTGGTTTTACATTGCAAAAACTTGATCGCATTATGGAAGGTGAACTCGATGAGGTATTGGATGCGTTAATTAATGCTGATCAACAAGATAAAATGGAGCAAGAAGCTAAAAAGTATGAATAATGCTTATAAAGCATATCGAGAATTAGTCAATAAATATTATCCTCAAATTACAAAGTCGGATTTAATATGGATAATTGAAGAATGTGCTTCATGTTCATATGATCAACTTTTAACTTATGATGAATTAGATTATGATTCTGATAAATTAAACTATTTAACAAATGAAACATTAAAAGGAGTGCCATTAGCCTATACTTTAGGGTATTGTCGCTTTTTTAATTTAAGATTAAAATTAAATAGAAATACGCTTATCCCTCGGGGTGAAACAGAAGAACTAGTAGCTTTAACTATAAAAAAGATAAAGGAAAAGTTTTCTAAAATCACTTATGTTGATGTTGGAACCGGATCTGGGAACATCGCTTTAGCGCTGGAACAAAACATTCCGGTTAAAAGTGCCTATGCTATAGATATTTCTAATGATGCCTTAGGTGTAGCAAAAGAAAATGGGCGTATGTATGATTCTAAAATTAACTTTTTGTTGGCAGACACTTTAGAACCATTACTTAAAGATGGTATTAAAGTTGATTTAATTATTTCTAATCCGCCATATATAAAAAAAGGCAATTACGTAGAACAAAGTGTTATTGAATATGAACCATACACGGCACTTTTTGCCGAAGATGATGGGTTAGCTATTTATAAAAAAATAATTAAAGAATCTAAATTGGTTTTAAATGATCATTTTTTAATGGCTTTTGAAATATCGCCAGAGCAAGAAGAAGCATTAAAAAAAGAAATAAAGAATACATTTGATAATGTTAAGATAGAATTTATAAAAGATATTAATGGATTTGTTCGTTTCATGTTTGTGGAAAGATAGTTTAAATAATTAAGTTTTTCACATATTAAAACCAAGGAGAACTTATTATGAAAATAAATTTAATTCCGGCAATATTGACCGTAGCAACACTTACGACAACTATATTAACTAACGATACGACGCCATTTCAATATCGATATGAAATTCGTGCTGATTCATATCATCCTGTAGAGGAAATAAACCTATATTATTACAAAGAAGAATTAATAGATACATACGAAAGATTATGCCTTGATATGGATATGATATATCAAGAATCCGCGATTAAAAATAATCTTTATCTTTTCGAATTTAATAGTCACATTAAAGCCAGTTATGTAGATGGAACTATTGTTTTAGTAGTTGGCCGAGGCCAAGGATATGTTATCCGCGGTCAATTACGTAAAAACCAATGTGATTCTGAAACGGTACGTGAAAAATATTACTTCCTTGACCTTTTTAAGTGATATGATATTTAATGAGGTGAAGTATGTGAAAACTAAATTGTGCGACTTTAGTGATCCGGAAATTATTGATATTATAAGAAATGAAGAAGTTTTGGCGTTTCCGACTGAAACTGTATTTGGATTAGGTGTTATCTATGATTCTAAAGAAGCATTTGAAAGATTGGTGCAAATAAAACAAAGAAGACCAGATAAGCCTTTTACGATAATGCTTGCTTCTTCTAAAGATATTGACCGATTTGTTGATTTAACAGAAGAACAAAACCGATTAGTTAAAACGTTCATGCCCGGAGAAATAACTTTGCTAATGAAGCCTAAAACAGGACTTTATGAATGGGTCACATTAAATCAACCGACTATTGGAATTAGAGTGAGCGCATCTCAAAACGTGTGCGATATGATTGCAAGAGTTGGGAAACCGATGCTCGTTACTTCATGTAACAAATCCGGAAAAAACCCCGCCTTATCACATAAAGATGCTTTAAAACAATTTGATGGTGAATTGAAAATCGTTGTAAAAGGCAAAAGTGTCAGCAAAGTAGCGTCTACTATTGTGTTATGTGTCGATGAAAAATTAAAACTGATTCGTGAAGGTGGAATACCTTTTGATAAAATAGAAAAAGTTTGGAAAGGAGAATCATTATGAAAATCGCATTAGCATCAGACCATGGTGGATATGAGTTGAAAGAAAAAGTGAAAGTTTACTTAGAAAGCAAAAAATATGAGGTGTTAGATTTTGGAACAAATTCTTTAGCGTCATGTCATTATCCGGAATATGCTTATAAGGCTGCAAAAGCTGTTCAAGAAAAAGAAGCCGACCTTGGAATTGTGATATGCACCACCGGAGAAGGGGTTATGATTACATGCAATAAAGTAAAAGGCATTAGATGCGGGTTGGCGTATAACGACGATACAGCCCGTTTAACACGCGAACATAATAATTGCAATATTTTAGCCCTAGGGGCTAAATTCGTCGACGAGGAGACCGCTAAACACTTTATAGACATATTTTTAACCTCTAAGTTTCTTGGAGATCGCCATCAAATAAGAGTCGATCTTATTACTAAGTACGAACAAGAATAGAATGCTTAACGGGGGATGTTGAAAAACCTAAATTAAAAAAATAGGGATAATCAACATCCCTTTTTTAGTGAAAAAAAGACAAAATCA
>CANQEO010000002.1 GCA_947595215.1 uncultured Bacilli bacterium | reverse complement strand
AACACAGAAGTTAAGCACCGTTGCGGCGAAGGTAGCTCATCAGAGTGAGAATAGCTAGCTGCCGGGCTTTTTTTTTTGAAATATTCTTTGATTTTGGTTTATATTTAATTTTATATATAAAAATGTGGATAACTATGATAAAATAATTAATAGTCCGCTCTAGGATTCTTTTGGAGGTATTCTATGGATATCGATAAAACTACCAAATTCGGATCGATTAATATTACGTTAGACGCGATCGCCGCTGTTGCGGGTAATGCTGCTATGCAATGCTATGGTGTTGTTGGCATGTCTTCAAAACGTTCGATTCGCGAAGAAATAAATGAATTATTAAAGAAAGAAAACTACTCTAAGGGAGTCATTGCTCGCAAGAAAAAAGACTCCTATGAAGTAGATATTTATATCGTGGTAAGTTATGGTTTAAGAATTACTGAAACTGTAACTCAAGTACAAAAGAAAGTTCAATATGATCTTGAAAAAGTTTTTTCTATTAAATTCAAGGTCAATGTTTATGTCCAAGGTATTAAATAATATATTGCGGATACGGAGGAGTTAGAATGAAAACTATTGATGGTATAACATTAAAAATGATGATTATATCTGGCGCTAATAATCTTTTTAATTGCTATCCTGAAGTGGATGCACTAAATGTTTTCCCAGTTCCAGATGGAGATACTGGCACAAACATGAATCTTACGATGTCATCGGGTGCCAAAGAAGTTATCAATCGTAATGATACTTCAATTTACGATATTGCAAAAGCTTTTTCACGTGGTTTATTAATGGGGGCGAGAGGGAACTCCGGTGTTATTCTCTCACAAATTTTTCGCGGTTTTGCCAAAGGTTTAGAAGGTAAAAATACAATTGATGCTCTTGAATTAGCCGATGCTTTTCACGCCGGTAAAGAAGTTGCTTATAATGCGGTTATGAGACCTGTTGAAGGTACCATTTTAACCGTAATTCGTGAAGCAAGCGATGCTTTATTAGATGCTGTTAATGAACAAATGTCAATTGAAAAAGCTTTTGAAATTTTGCTAAAAGAAGCTAATGCGTCACTTTTAAGAACTCCAGAACTCCTTCCGGTTTTAAAAGAAGTTGGTGTTGTTGACTCAGGTGGAACAGGTTTAATTAAAATCTTAGAAGGTTTCATGGTTGCTTTAAAAGGCGAACTCGTTGAAAAGAGCATGGCTACAGCAACTAGCAATAATTCTCAACCAAAAGTTGTGGGAGAAGATGAAGATACTAACCTTGGTTATGAAATTAAATTTAGATTAAAACTTTCAAGTGATGCTCATAAAGATGGTAAAAAAACTTTTGCAGAGAAACGTTTTACTAACGTTTTATCATCGCATGGCAGTGACTTAATTGTTAATGTTTCAGAAACTCATGTTGAAGTTAAACTTAATTCTTTTGTTCCAGGTAGTATCATTAATTATGCTCATCAATATGGTGAATTTACATGTCTAAATATCGTTAATCTATCAGAACAAGAAGAATTTGAAGAAAAAGCTGAAGAAGTTGCTCCTATCAAAAAGAAAAAATATGGTCTTATCGCTGTTGCTGTTGGTGAAGGTATTGAAAATCTCTTCAAAGAATTACGTGTCGATGTTGTTGTCTCTGGTGGACAAACAATGAATCCATCTGCCGAAGATTTCTTAGAGGCAATTAAAAAGTGCAATGCTGAACACGTATTCGTGATGCCAAATAACTCAAATATCGTTATGGCTGCTTCACAGGCTTGTGATATTCAAGAAGATTGTAAAGCGAGTGTAATTCCATCTAAGACCATTCCTCAAGGCCTAGTTGCTTGTATGATGTTTAATCCTGAAGCTGATCCATTAGAAAATGAAAAAGAGATGAGCGGAGCACTTAAAACTATCAAATCAGGTCAAGTTACCTTCGCTATTAAAGATACTTCAATTGATGGAGTCGAAGTAAAAAAAGATCAATTCATCGGTATTCAAGGTAAATCTATCGTTTGCTGCAAAGAGGATCGTTTAGAAACAACATTATGCTTAATTGACTCAATGGTAGATGATATGTCTTCAATTGTCACGGTATTAGTTGGTGAAGATGTAAAAGAAGACGAAGCAAATAAACTTCTGGCGGCACTAGAAAATAAATATTCTGACGTTGAAATCGATTTAAAACGCGGTGATCAACCGGTTTATTCATATATATTAGGAGTCGAATAAAGGGTAGTAATCCCTTTTTTCGTTTATGGTGATAAAATGGCGCTACTAACGCATTCAAAAGAACTTAAAGAACAGTTGAATCACATTGGCATTTTCGATACTTTCGATGTGCTTAATCATCTTCCTTATCGTTATGAAGATTTCGCATGTTCGAATGAAAATGAATTACAAGACCATCAAAAAGTTGTGATTGAAGGACGTCTGGTATCAAATCCTAAATTGATTCATGTAAAAAGAATAGACATCATTACTTTTCACTTTGTAAGTGTTGCTAGTAAATTTTATACTATAAAAATATTTAATCGTCCGTTTTATATGAAGACATTAAATTTAGATGATACTTTCACTCTTTCAGGCACATACAATCAAGCAAAAAAAGAAATAAGTGTTATTTCTTTAGTAAAAGGCGAGATTACTTCCGAAAAGCGTTTTAAGCCTGTTTATCATTTATCTGGTAAAATTAAAACGACACCTTATTTAAATCTTGTAAGTCGCTCATTAAAGGCGATGAAAGGTAATATCAAAGATTTTCTACCATTATCGATAAAAGATAAATATCATTTTCTTTCTCGTGAAGAAGCTTTAAATAAAATTCATTTTCCTAAAAATGAAGAAGATATTAAAAATGCTTTAAGAACTTTAAAATATGAAGAATGCTTAGAATATTGTATTAATAACTTAATGGTTCGTAAAGAAAACATGATTTTTTTAAATTCTAAAGAAGAAAAAATAGATACAAAAAAAATAAATAGTTTTGTCAAGAATTTAGAATTTCATCTCTCAAAAGACCAAGTTCAAGCTGTCAAGGAAATTGTACTTGATATGAACGATTCTAAATTGATGTATCGGCTCTTACAAGGTGATGTTGGAACCGGTAAAACTATTGTGGCATTATGTGCGCTGTATGCTAATTATTTGCGTGGTGAAGTTGGGGCTTTTATGGTTCCTACAGATGCATTAGCGCGCCAACAATATCAAGAAGCTACAAAGATTTTATCTCCTTATGGAATGCGTATAGGACTATTTTTAGGCTCTTTAAGTGCTAAAGAAAAAAGAGAAATCAATGACAAACTAAAAAATGGTGAGATTGATTTAGCAATTGGTACACATGCTTTATTTTCAAAAACAGTTACTTATCCTTCATTAGGTTTAGTTGTTATTGATGAGCAACATAAATTTGGTGTTAATCAACGTAATATGCTTGCGTCTAAAGGTGATGGAAGTGATCTTCTATTGATGAGCGCAACACCGATTCCTAGAACTTTATCGATGGCTTTATATGCTGATTTAGATGTTACGAGCCTCAACGAATTTCCCTTTAAAAAACGCGATGTAAAGACTAAGGTGGCATCCCGCGATGATGAAGTAGTAAGTAGAACTGTGGATTACGCTTTAAATCATAATAAACGGGTATTTGTCGTTGCTCCAAAAATAAAAGATGAAGAAGATGACGATGAATCAGTAGAAAAGATATTTAGTTTATACCATGAAAAATATCAAGAAAAAGTCGGATTACTTCATGGAAAGATGGATGTTGAAGAAAAAATTGCAGTATTGGATGATTTTGTAAAAGGTAATATTAAGGTATTAGTTTCTACAACAGTTATCGAATTAGGTATCAATGTTCCCAGTGCTGGAGCAATTATTATATATGGAGCGTCACATTTTGGTTTAGCAACTCTTCATCAACTTCGGGGTCGTGTTGGACGTGATGGAGAAAAAGCTTTTTGTCTTTTATTAACTTCAGGTTCTAACGATGAAGAAGAAATAGAAAAATTAAAGTTATTAGAGACTACGGAAGATGGTTTAGAAATTGCCGAATACGATATGAGAATGAGAGGTCCAGGAGATTACTCTGGATTAAGTCAAAGTGGATTCCCTTCATTTTCATGTCTGAATCTGGTTTCGGATTATATGATGTTTGAATATGCTTTAAAAGACGCTAAAAAGATTCTTTCTTCTAATGAAAAAGCGGATTTAGATTACCTGCAAGAAATCACTAATAGAAGAAAGCAAAAAGAAACACAATTAACATTATTTAGTTAAACTATTTAATAGTATATTATATCTTAACGAAAGCACTTAAAAGTGATATAATTCCAATGAAAGGGGTGTTTTTATGTATACTCTAGTGGTCGATTGTATGGGTTCTGATAATGGACCAAAAGTAATTGTCGAAGGTATCAAAATTTTTCTTTCTAAGCATAAAGATGTTAAAATTATCGCAGTTGGTCGTGAGGAAGAACTACAAGATTTAAAAGGTATTAATGTTGAAATTGTAGATGCTCGTGACATTGTTCCGATGGAATGTGGTGCTTTAGAAGTAATGAGAATGAGAAAATCTTCACTGATGGTATCTTTAGATTTAATGAAAGATAATCATTATGATGCAGTCGTTTCAGCTGGATCTACCGGTGGTTTTCTATCGGCTGCAACTGTAAAACTAAAATTAGTACCAGGTATTGATCGCGCTGCTTTAATTTCACCTTTTCCAACTGCTAAAAAAGGAAAAAAGGCTGTAGTACTTGATATCGGCGCTAATAATGAAAACACACCAGAACAATTAGTACAATTTGCTCAAATGGGCAAGATATATTCAAATAAAGTAATGAAAGTAGAACACCCTAGTGTTTATTTATTAAGTAATGGAGCTGAAGATGAAAAGGGATCTCCAGAAGTAAAAAAGGCACATCAAATGTTACGAGAAATGAATTTTGAAGGATTCAAAGGAAATATTGAAGGACGCGATGCATTAAATGGTGAATGTGATGTTATCGTTACAGGTGGTTTTGCAGGAAATGTATTCCTAAAAGCTACTGAAGGAATCGCATCCATAATGAAAAATATGATTAAAAAAGCTTTCTATCGTAATCCTTTAACAATGATTGGATATCTCTTTTCTAAAAAAGGATTTGATGAGATGAGTGCAACTATGGATTATAAATCTACTGGTGGAGCAATGTTACTTGGCGTTAATGGAGTTGTAGTCAAAGCGCATGGTTCTTCCGATGGATATTCGTTCTCATGTGCGTTAGAAGTAGCATATAACATGGTTGTAGTTGATGTCGTAAAACTATTAAAACAAGGAGTTGGACAAGTTGAGTAACTATAAGGCGGTATTAGAAAAATTAGGCATATCAAATATTCATGACGAAGAATTATTTCGCCAAGCTTTTTCGCATTCCTCTTATATTAATGAACGTAAAACAAAAGATTTGGATTATGAACGAATTGAATTTGTCGGTGATGGCGTTTTAGATCTTGTAGTAGCTGATTTGATCTATAAAATGTATCCTAAAATGGATCAAGGGATCATGACTAAATTCAGAGCTAAATTAGTCCAAGGAATATCGCTTGCAGATCATGCAAGAAAACTAAATCTTGGAAGCGCCATAAGATTAGGTCAAGGTGAAGCAAAAAATGGAGGTAATGACTCTAATAAAATATTAGAAGATGTATTTGAAGCTTTAATGGGAGCTATTTATTTAGACCAAGGTTTTGAAACTGTTTATAAAATTATAAAAAAAATATTTAATGATGACCTTACTCATCTTGATGTCGATTCTTTAACAGATTATAAATCAAAGTTGCAGGAAGATGTGCAAACCGATCGAAGAGGTAGCGTTACTTATGTTACTATCTTAGAAGATGGAGATGCGCAACATAAACAATTTATTGTCGAAGCACGATATGAGGGCGTTGTTTTAGGACGGGGTAAAGGTTCATCAAAAAGAAAGGCCGAACAAGAAGCAGCCAAAGATGCTTTATCTAAGAGGGCTTAAATATGGGACTTTTTAAATTATTAAAAGAAAAGATTGTCGGTAAATCTACGGTACAAAAAGATAAATATGTGGCGGGATTGGATAAATCTCGTCGCAATTTTTCAAGTCGTCTTAAAGCGCTTGCCAGTCGCTATTCTAAAGTTGATGATGATTATTTTGATGAATTGGAACAAATTCTAATTGAAGCGGATGTGGGTGTCAACTTAGCGTTAGAAATTGTAGATGCCACCAAGAAAGATGTCAGAGTTAAAGGTATTTCTAATCCTGATGAAATCAATGAAATGCTAGTTGATAAAATGTTTGTATCATACGCTCAACAGGGTGATGATATTCAAAATGAAATAAAGTTTGCTAGTGACGGACCAACTGTTTTACTTGTGGTTGGAGTTAATGGAGTCGGAAAAACTACTACCATCGCCAAACTTGCAAAACGTTACATCGATCAAAAAAAGAAAGTTTTATTAGTTGCTGGCGATACTTTCCGTGCTGGTGCGCAGGAACAATTAATGGTGTGGTCAAAGCGATTAGGATGTGAAATTGTAGCGGGAAAGGAAAATCAAGATCCCTCTTCTGTGGCATATGATGGAATTAAACGTGGCAAAGAAATTAATGCTGATTTGATAATCGTAGATACTGCAGGACGTCTTCAAAATAAAGTTAATTTAATGGCGGAACTTTCTAAAATGAAGCGTGTTATTCAAAAAGAGATTCCTTTGGCACCGCATGATACCTTTTTAATAATCGATGCTACTACTGGTCAAAATGGTGTCATTCAAGCAAAAGCATTTAAAGAATGCACTGATGTAACTGGTGTAGTAATTACTAAAATGGATGGAACTTCTAAAGGTGGTATAATACTTGCTATTCGTGATGAATTAGGAATTCCGGTTCGCTTTATCGGACTGGGAGAAAGAATGGATGATTTAGAAGAATTCGACTTAGATCAATACCTTTATGGTTTATGTTTAGGTGGTGAAGAATAATGGGAATGTTTATTTGGTTATTATTTCTTTTATCTTTACAAGTTGGGATAAGGTTTGTTTTAACTTATCTTGGTTTGAGTTATATCGTCGTTGAATTAATTATAGATCTCATTTTAGCGTTTTTATTCTCATTTGTTTCTTATCGAGGAGTAAAGAAGGATGCGATAAAAGATGTTAATTTTCATAAAAATGTTGCCATTTATTTCGTCATTTTAATAGTATTTTCATTGCTTTGGGGTCTATTGTAAAATGGATGAATTAGAGAAAAATATCTATGTTAATGAACTTTTTGATGCGTATCGAAACTTATTAACAGAACATCAAGTACAATTAATGGAACTATACTATGGTTATGATTTATCTTTAAGTGAGATAGCGACTCAGCTTGATATCTCTCGTAATGCTGTTCATGACACATTAAAAAAATCTTTAAATGCGCTTGAAAATTACGAAGAAAAATTGCATTTAGTAGCAAAACAAAAATTAATTATAGAAATATCGGAAAAATTAAAAGCTTCTTCTTTGGATAAAGAAAAACTTATAGAAAAAGTAGAGAGGTTAAGAAACTATGGCGTTTGAATCATTGCAAGATCGTTTTGCAGGTATCGTTAAAAAACTCAGAGGTCAATCACGGTTAACGGAAAGCAATATGGAAGAGATGCTCAAAGAGATAAGAGTAGCTCTTCTTGAGGCTGATGTTAACTTTAAAGTAGTAAAAGAATTTGTTAACAATGTTAAAGAAAAGGCGATTGGACAACAAGTATTTACTAAGGTTAGTCCTGGTCAAATGGTTGTTAAAATTGTTCATGATGAACTCGTTAATCTTCTAGGTGCGGATCAATGTGATATTCGCTTTGAAATGAATAAACCTACTATTATCATGATGTGCGGCTTACAAGGTTCAGGTAAAACGACAACAGCGGGAAAATTGGCTCGCTTATTCAAACGTAAGATGGCTAAGAAAGTTTTACTTGTTGCAGGAGATATCTATCGTCCTGCTGCGATTGATCAATTAGTTACTATCGGAAAGCAAATCGAAGTTGAAGTGTTGAATTTAGGAACTTCGATGTCTCCGGTTGAAATTGCAAAAAAAGCGCTTGAAAAAGCGTATATGGAACGTTTTGATGTAGTAATAATCGATACTGCTGGTCGTTTACATATCGATGAAGTCTTAATGAAAGAACTTCAAGATATTGAACAAGAAGTTAAACCAACTGAAGTTTTACTCTTAGTTGATGCAATGTCAGGACAAGATGCTGTCAATGTTGCCAGTACTTTTAATGAGAAACTTCATCTCACTGGTATGGTGATGTCAAAACTAGATGGTGATGCACGTGGTGGTGCAGCTTTATCGATTAAACATTTAACTGGTGTTCCAATTAAATACATCGGCGTTGGAGAAAAGATTGATGATTTAGAAGTTTTCCATCCCGATCGGATGGCTGATCGAATTTTAGGAATGGGTGATGTCGTAAGCTTAGTTGAAAAAGTTCAAGAAGAAATAGATGAAAAACAAGCACGCCGTTCAATGACTAAAATGATGGATGGGAAATTTGACTTAAATGATATGCTCGCTCAAATGGAGCAAATCAATCGTCTTGGTTCACTTGGAGGACTATTAAAACTAATCCCCGGTATGCCTAAAATTTCTGAGGAAGATCAAGAAAAGGCTAAAGTCCAAATGAATAAGACTAAAGCCATTATCAATTCAATGACAATGGAAGAAAGAAAGCATCCAGAAATAATTAAAAATTCTCGAAAGCAAAGAATTGCTAAAGGATGTGGGTTGAATGCGACTGACATTAATCGATTGTTAAATCAATTTGAACAAATGAAAAAATCTATGAAAGAAATGTCGTCATTATATAAAAGTGGTAAAATGCCGAAATTTTAGAATTATGTGATAATAAATGACCATTATCTATATGAATTCTAATGATGGATAAATAATTACTTTTTAATAAATTTTGCACCTTTTTCTAAAGCGTCTTTTTCCCATTTTGGTGTTTTTTCTTCATCTAATTCTTTTAATAATTTTAAGTCTTTTTTTGAAATAGTATATTTAGAAAACAAATCAGGTCGCAACTCTTTAGTTAATTTTAAAGATTGTTTCTTTCTCCATTTTGCAATTGCTTCGTGATTTCCACAAAATAAGATATCGGGTATAGCATCACCTTCGTAGTCATAAGGAAATGTATATTGCGGATATTCTAATAAACCATTATTGAAAGATTCATCTTCGATTGATTCTTTGGTAATCGCACCATCTAAGAGGCGAATAATCGCATCGCACATCGCCATTGTCGGAATCTCGCCACCGGTCATAATATAGTCACCGATTGAGTAAAGTTGATCGACATATTTATTGACTCGTTCATCAATTCCTTCATAATGTCCTGCAATAAAGATTAAATGTTCCTCTTTAGTTAATTTAATTGCATCTTCTTGAATAAAAATTTTACCGCGTGGCGAAGTTAAAATTACTTTTGAATTATCTTTTTTGCAACGTTTTAAAGCGTCAATTATCGGTTGGCATTGCATAATTAAACCAGCACCGCCACCAGTAGGATAGTTATCAACGCGATGATGTGGGTCTTTGGTAAAATTTCTAATATTAACTAATTCAATTTCAAAAATATTCTTATCTAAAGCTCTCTTAATAATAGAGGTATTAATAAACGAATCAAAAAACTCTGGAAAGAGCGTTAGAATAGTGATTTTCATTATCTCATTCCTGCGATTAGTTTAACGTCGATTCTTTTTTCTTTAAGATCGATTTTTTTAATAAATACTTCAATAAAAGGAAGCAATAAACTTTTTCCATTGTTCATTTTAATTCTTAATGATTTAACAGAAGAAAATTCTTCGACATCCTTTACAATGCCGATTTTTTCTTCGCCTTCAAAAACAGTCAAGCCAATCAAATCGCTATGAAAATAATATCCATCTTCAAGAGGCGGAATCTTTTCGCGATCAATTTGAATTAGAAATCCGATATATTTTTCGGCTAATTCAATTTTATCGATTTCTTCAAATAATACATAGTCAAAACCTTTGCTATAAGAATAATTTTTAACAGTAACTTCGATGCGTTCGTTGCTTTTTTCATTAAATAAGCTTAAAGTGTTACCTTTCTTATAACGAATAGAAGCAAATTCAGTAGATGAGAATACTTTCATAGTCCCATCTAACCCACGTGTTTTTAATATTTTTCCAAGAGTTAAATAATTCATGACTTTCACCATCTAAATTATAAAAAAAAGATGCGGATTTTGCCACATCTTTAATTTAAATCACCATCTTTATCGAAGGATTCGAATTTTAAATGAACGCGTTGATGATTGTCTTTAGCGGCGATTGAGATAACTTCTCGCAAAGCATTTGCGGTTACACCATGGCGTCCAATCAACCGACCGGTATCTTTAGCTTCACAGCAAATGACAAAAGTTAAATCTTTTTCTGATTCACTTGGCATCTGACGAATCATGACTGCTTCAGGGTTGCTGACAATTGGGTCAATAAACTTGTGGATGATGCTGATATAATCCATAGTTTACTCTCCTTTTTTGGATTTTACTTTACTGGCAGCGAATTCAGCGATGATTTTGTTTTTAGAAAGAATTGATTTAACGGTATCAGAAGGAATAGCACCTTTATTTAACCAACCGAGAATTTTTTCTTTGTCGAGAACGACGGCTTTTTCTCCTTCAAGTTTTGGATCAAAGAAACCGACTTGTTCGATGATTCTGCCATCGCGAGCAAAACGTGAATCCGCAACGACGATACGATAAGTAGGATCCTTATGACGACCGGTTCTTGTCAATCTAATTTTTACCATAATATTTACTCTCCTTTTATTAACAATGTTAATCATACTAACTGCTTAATCGAGTGTCAAGCAATTTTGCTTAACACATAATTTTTTTGCAAAGTCAATATATGCTTGCATTAGAATAATTACTTTGTTAAACTTAATGAGCATTGATAAATGTCGTGATGGTCCGCTGTCAAGTCACTAGATAAGAACAT
This sequence comes from uncultured Bacilli bacterium, assembly GCA_947595215.1. GTDB lineage: Bacteria > Bacillota_I > Bacilli_A > RFN20 > CAG-449 > CANQAG01. Next base: position 68,662 of record CANQEO010000002.1, on the reverse strand, counting down.
CATGTAATAAAGGAGCGTGTTAAAGATGAATAACAATTTAGTTCAAGAGATCACAAAATCTCAAATTAGAACCGATTTACCAAAGTTTAACACTGGAGATACCATTAAGGTATCTGTCAAAATTATCGAAGGAGATAAATCGAGAATCCAAGTTTTTCAAGGCGTTTGTATCGCACATCGCGGCTCTGGCGTGAGCGAAACCTTCATCGTGAGAAAAACTTCAAATGGTGTTGGAGTCGAAAGAACTTTCCCACTCAACTCACCAACAATCGATTCAATCGAAGTTGTCAAGCGCGGTAGAGTTAGACGTAAAAAGATTTACTATATTCGTGAGAGATCCGGTAAATCTGCCAGAATTAAAGAAGTTTTATAATAAAGTGACACTTCAAGCCATCTTCTGATGGCTTTTTTAATCGTTATTACCGATTTAATTTCTTTTGTATATTACTTTAAATGGTATATAATAGTTTGAGAGGTGAACAAAAATGAGTAAGAAAACTAAGAAGATTCTTTGTTGGTTTAAAAATATTTTTCTAGTTATTCTTTTTGTTTGCTCTGCCTTACTTATCGTAAAGAATACGATGTATGAAGAAGTTATCGTATCTGGACATTCAATGGAGAGAACATTATTATCTGGAGATTATGGATTAACGGAAACTACTTCATTCGCTAAAAATAATTTGAGTCGTTTTAAAATTATTACTTTTCAATACGAAGATAAATTGTTAATTAAAAGAGTAATTGGGATGCCGTTCGAAAAGTTGAGAATAGATCCGAATAATGGTGATTTATATATTAATGATAATTTGATAGAACAAAATTTTTTAACTGAAACAGATAAATGTTCTACGTGTTCTAAGTATAGTGAAAAAAACTTTTGCTTAGATGAAGGGATTACATTAGGTGAAGATGAATTCTTTGTTATGGGAGATAATAGAGAAGTATCTTTGGATTCTCGTTCTCTAGTTGGCACTGTAAAAAGAGACCAAATTAAAGGAGTCCTCAAGTTTATTTATGGGCATTGCACGTTTGACGAAACTTCATCTACATGTCAAAGTGGTACAAGGAAACCGACTGAATGGCGTTTCTTCTAGGTGATTAAAATGCAACAAAAAGGAGTTCACTGGTTTCCCGGCCACATGCAAAAGGCTTTGAAACAAATTGAAGAAAAATTAAAACTAATTGATGTAGTGGTTGAAATCGTTGACGCTCGGGTCCCTCTTTCTAGTAAAAATCCGTTTTTAGAAAGACTCATCGTTAATAAAAAGAAATTATTAGTAATGTCTAAAAGTGATTTGGCAGATTTGAACAAAGCACAAAAATTTGTTGAATATTATCAAAATAAGGGATACATATGTATTCTTTCTAATTTAAATAAAAATAATGATATTTCAGAAATAAGAAGAACAATAGAATTTTTAGGTCGTGAAAAAAGCGAAAAATATGTTGCTAAAGGATTAAAACCGCAACCAATTAGAGCGATGATTATCGGTATTCCTAATGTTGGAAAATCAACATTGATAAATCGCTTAGCAAAACGCTCATCGGCATCTATTGCCAACACTCCAGGCCACACAAAATCGCAACAATGGATTAAGATCGAAAAACAGTTTGAACTTTTAGATACTCCGGGAATCTTACCACCGCATTATGAGGATCAAAATACTGCGATAAATTTAGCTCTTATCGGCTCAATGAAAGAGCAAAATGTTCCAACCAATACATTATTGGAAAAATTGTTTGAATTGTTAAAAGCTAATAATTTATATAATTATGTTGAAAAACGTTATCGAATTGAAATTGGAGAAAATGATCAACCTTATGAAATTTTACATTCGATTGGAAAAACTCGCGGCTTAATTACTAAAGGTGGAGACATCGATGAGGATCGTGTCGAGTATCTCTTATTAAAAGAGTTCAAAGAAGGTTTGATTACAAAAATTGTTATCGACGAGGTACCACGATGAGTTTAGAATACGAAAAGAATATTTATCAAAAAGGTTATCGACTTGTTGTTGGTTGTGATGAAGCGGGAAGAGGTCCCTTAGCAGGACCTGTTGTAGCGGCAGCTGTTATTTTTCCTTCTAACTATCAAAATGATGAAATTAATGATTCTAAGAAACTAAATGATAAAAAAAGACGAAAATTATTTGATGAGATTAAAGAGCACGCACTTAGTTATGCGATTACTATTATCTCACCACAAATTATCGATAAAATTAATATTTATGAAGCAAGCCGATTAGCGATGAGCGAATCAATAAAAAAACTCTCTATGGTACCAGATTACATTTTGACTGATGCGATGCCACTAAAAGATTTTAATTTACCACAAGAAAATCTTATCAAAGGAGATGCTAAAGCTTTATCTATCGCTGCTGCAAGTATATTAGCTAAAGTTACTCGTGATGACATTATGTTAGATTTAGATAAAAAATATCCTCAATATGGCTTCGCAAGTCATAAAGGTTATCCCACGAAAGCTCATTTAGAGGCAATTGAAAAGTATGGTGTAATTAAAGAAATATATCGTTTTTCATATGCACCAGTAAATGCGGTGGCAAAAAAAATTGCCCTATTTTAACAAACTCTATAAATCTCTCTATTTATTAATTAAGGAGGGATTTATGTTATCTTTTCGTGAAATATTATTATATTATTCATTAAAACACCATGGTGATTGGAATAAGATATACGATTGTCTACGGCGTAAAGAACATATTAATCAAGAAGAGGCTAAAGAACTGATTGGAAATTTTGATGTGCCCTATGTTACTTTGCTTGATGATAATTATCCGTTATCGCTCAAAAGTATCTCAAAACCACCTTTTGTCCTTTTTTATCAAGGAAAATTTGAACTTTTGTCGCTTAGTCCTCGTTTTGCGATAATCGGTTCAAGAAACGCAAGTGAGTATGGAATAAAGGCAACTAAAAAAATCGTAAGTGAACTTATAAGGGAGAATGAAGTGGTAATCGTTTCTGGTTTAGCTAGAGGGATAGATCGAATTTCCCATGAAACCGCACTTGATAAAGATGGATATACAATTGCCGTATTAGGAACGGGGATTAATTATTGTTATCCTAGCGATAATTGTGATATTTATGAAAGAATTAGAATTGAAGGACTTATTATAAGTGAATATCCACCAGATGTAGCTTATGTTGAGAATTCTTTTCCGATGCGAAATAGAATTATTGCCGGATTATCTTCTAGTGTCGTAGTTATTGAAGCTAAAGAGAAATCTGGAACTTTATCGACTATTAATTTTGCATTAGAAGGAGGTCGTGATATTTTTTGTGTGCCAAATTCGATTTTCGAATCTTCGCTATGCAATCGCCTTATAAGAGAGGGAGCAACCTTAATAACTTGTGGAAAAGATATTTTAGATGAATATCGCTAAAATTTTTTATTATTATCTTTAATAATAAATGGATTTTGTCGATAAAAAGTGTGCAAAATACTCTTGATTTTCATTAGCGACACTAGTAAATTTTATAAAAGTAAGGAGATGGCAGAATGAAACTAGTTATTGTTGAGTCGCCTGCTAAAAGTCATACTATCGAAAAGTACTTAGGATCATCATATAAAGTCATGGCTTCCTATGGACATATTAGAGATCTTTCAATCACTGGTGAAGGCGGTTTAGGTGTTGATGTAAAAAATGATTTTAAACCAACCTATGTAATTAATGATGACAAAAAAAATATAGTTGCTTCATTAAAAAGAGAGGCTAAAAAAGCTGAAGAAGTTATTTTAGCTACTGACCCTGATCGCGAAGGAGAAGCTATATCTTGGCATTTAGCAAAAGTATTAAATCTCGATGTTAATAAAACTAAAAGATTAGAGTTTCATGAAATTACAAAACCTGCCATCATGAAAGCGCTAGAAAATCCACGCCACATTGATCTTAATTTAGTTTCTAGTCAAGAAACACGTCGTATTATCGATCGTATCATGGGATTTAAACTTTCAACTTTGCTTAAGAAGAAAATTGGTTCCATGTCGGCTGGAAGAGTTCAATCAGTAGCTTTAAAACTGATTGTTGATCGTGAAAAAGAAGTCTTAGCTTTCAAACCAAAAGAGTTTTGGACTATCGAAGGAAGTTTTGCATCTAAAACTTTTAAAGCTAAATTAGAAAAGAAAAATGGCGTTGATGTTAAAATCAACAATGATGAGGAAGCTACTCATATCTTAAATGAATTACCAGATAAGTTTGTTTGTAGTTCTATAAAAAAATCTAAGAAAAGAACCGAGTCAAAACCTCCGTTTACAACCTCAACATTGCAACAAGAAGCTTATAATAAGTTTAAATTTTCGACTGCTAAAACATCATTATTGGCACAACGTTTATATGAAGGTATCGATATCGATTCAGAAAGAACGGGTCTTATTACTTATATGAGAACTGATTCGATTCGTTTATCTCCAGAATTTATAAATAGTGCTAATTCATTTATTAAAGAAAATTATGGAGAACAATACCTCGGTCATATCAAGGTTAATAAAAGCAATAATCAAGTGCAAGATGCACACGAAGCAATTCGTCCTACATCATTAGAAAACACACCTAAGTTAATGAAAGAATATCTCACAAGAGATTTATATAATTTATATACTCTAATTTATAATCGAGCTTTAACTTCGTTAATGGCGGCGCGTGAAGATGAAATTACGAGTGTGAAACTAGTTGGTAATGGATATGAATTCAAAACTGAAGGAAGTATTCCAGTTTTTGATGGTTTTACAAAAATCTATAACTTTGATGAAGAACAAGAACAAGTGGCTTTACCGAGATTTAAAGAACAAGAAGTTTATTCTGTTGATGAAATGACAAAAGAGCAACATTTTACCAAAGCGCCTTCAAGATTTACTGAAGCTCGTCTTGTAAAAACGATGGAAGAGGTCGGCATTGGAAGACCATCTACATATGCTTCAACAATTTCGACATTATATAAACATGATTATATTGAAGCGGTAAGTGGTTCATTAATTCCTTCCGAACAAGGAATTCTTACAAGTGATCGATTAGAAAAATATTTCCCAACATTTATGGATGCTAAATTTACCGCTAATATGGAGGATTCTTTAGATAACATTGTCGATGGGTCTTCTTCACGTCTTGCATTACTTGATAGTTTCTATGAATCATTTATGCATCTTTTCGATAATGCTTCTAAGACATGGGTCGAATCATATGGCAAGTGCCCAATTTGTGGTAAAGATCTCGAATTAAAATCATCAAGATATGGTGTCTTTGTAGCTTGTTCTGGATATCCAGAATGCCATTATGTTCAAAAAGAAGAAAAAGAAAAACCAGTTATAAGTGAAGATAAAATTTGTCCACGTTGTGGAAAACCATTAGTATTACGGAAATCTAAGCATGGAGAATTTTATGGCTGCAGTGGCTATCCTGATTGTACTTACATTGAAGGACAAGAAAAGGCTCAAGATAAAGTTCCATTAGAAACTATCCCTGATCGTGTTTGCCCAAGATGTGGTGGAACTTTAGTGGTTCGTAAAGGAATCGGTAAAAAGAGTGATTTTATCGCCTGTTCGAACTTTCCAAAATGTCGTTACACTGAATCGATAAAGAAATGATCGCTAAACGGTCATTTTTTTGTTTTTGTGCTATAATAGACGCGAGGTAAACTATGGAAAAATTAAAAATAAACGTGATAGGGGCTGGTTTGGCTGGCGTTGAAGCTGCTTACTTCTTAGCTAAAAAAGGTTACCAAGTAAATCTTTATGAACAAAAACCACTTCGTAAAAGCCCGGCTCATCATTCAGATAAATTCGGAGAACTAGTGTGTTCAAATTCTCTAAAAAGCAATCGCCTTGATAATGCTTGTGGACTTTTAAAAGAAGAACTGAGAATGCTAGGTTCTTTAGTTATGGAAGCAGCCGATAAAACTTCAGTTCCATCAGGAAATGCTTTATCGGTAGATCGCGAAAAATTTTCATCATACATTACTGAGAAGATTAAAAGTGAACCATTGATTACCATATACGAAGAAGAGGTCAACGATTTTAAAAAAGGGTATAACATTATTTGCACTGGTCCATTAACTAGTGAAAGTTTAGTTGCAAAACTTCAAGAAAAAATTGGTGAAGACATGCTGTTCTTTTATGATGCAGCCGCTCCAATTATCGCTTATGATTCTCTTGATATGAATATCTGCTATCGCAAATCGCGTTATGAACAAGGCGATGATTCATATATCAATTGTCCGTTTGATAAAGAACAATACGAGCGATTTTACCACGAATTAGTTAATGCTAAAATTGCTTCTTTACATGAATTCGATAAAGTATTTGAAGGATGTATGCCGATTGAAGTTATGGCTCGTCGTGGTGAAAAAACATTGCGATTTGGTCCGCTAAAGCCAATGGGCTTAGAAAAAGATGGTAAAAGACCATATGCAGTTTTACAATTGCGTCAAGATAATGCTAGTGCTTCTTTATATAACATGGTCGGATTTCAAACTAATCTTACATATGAAGAACAACGACGAGTATTTAGATTAATTCCGGGCATGGAAAAGGCAGAATTCTATCGCTATGGTTTAATGCATAGAAATACTTTTATTTGTGCGCCTAAAATATTAAATGAAGATTTTTCATTAAAAAATGATTCAAACATTTTTATCGGAGGACAACTTTCGGGCGTTGAAGGTTATGTTGAATCGTCGATGAGTGGGCTTATCGCTGCATTTTATTTAAATCGTCGTCTTGAAAATAAAGAGTTAATTGATTTTCCTATAGAGACAATGATAGGATCTCTAATTAGATATTTGATGACTACTTCTATTAAACATTTTGCTCCGATGAATGCAAATTTCGGATTAGTTTACAATTGTCCTAAAGATAAAAATGAAGCTAGTTCACGAGCTATTGAAGCGCTTAAGGTATTTTTGAATGAAGCACGATAACAATCAAATCGACATCATTGAAGAGTATAAAGAATACTTAGACTTTGAACGTCGTTATTCGAGATTAACAAGTGAAAACTATGCCGCTGATGTAGAAAGTTTTTTAGTGTATGCAAATCAAGAAAATTACATTTTAAAACAAATTGACGTCACGTTAATTCGTAACTATATGCGAAAAGAAATGGAACGCGGTGTTTCTAAAAGAAGTCTGCAACGTCGAATTTCTTCATTAAAAAACTTTTATAATTGGCTCTTGAAAAATGAATATGTCGACGAAAATCCGTTCTTAAATATTATTGTTCCTAAAAGTGATAGCAATTTGCCTGATTTTATGTATGTAAGAGAAGTGGAACAGCTTTTCGCAGCTAATATGAACCGCGATGATTATCTTCGGGATCGCGATCAAGCTATTATAGAACTATTATTTGCGTCAGGTCTTCGTGTCAGCGAATTAGTTTCATTAACCTTACAGATGGTTGATTTTAGAAAACGCGTGATGCAAGTAATCGGAAAAAGGGATAAAGAGCGTATTGTTCCTTTTTCGATGCCAGCATTAAAAGCTCTTAGAAATTACATGGATGGAGTACGTAAAGATTTACTTGTTAAAAATCCTAACTCGGATGATAGCAATTATATTTTTTTAAATGATCGCGGCGAAAAATTAACAACGCGAGGAGTTCAATATATTTTACATTCAATTGAAAACAAGACGGGAGTTTATCTTAAATTACATCCTCACAAATTCCGCCATAGTTTTGCCACATATCTTCTCGATAATGGCGCTGATTTAAGAAGTATTCAAGAAATGTTAGGTCACGCTTCTTTAGCGACAACACAAATATATACTCACGTTTCAATGGAGCGGATGAAAAAAACTTATGAAGCCAGTTTTCCGCGCGCCAAAAAACAAAATACTGATTAAAAATAGTGCTTTAAGCACAAAAAAATATTGTTAAGCATAGTCCTTTATGATAGAATTAATTGGCTCTTGAAAGAGAGACATCGCATTTCATGGATTCAACCGCCGAGTCTGAGAATAAAAATTCTTGGGGTAGTTGTTAGAAGTGAAAGAGGCAAAAAACAAAAGGAGGACTTAAAAATGAGTCAAGAAGAAAAAGTTTTAGTCGAAGAAAACATTGAAAACGTTGAAGCCGACAACATCATGGAAACTGTCGTCCACAGTGAAGATGACGCTATCGTTTCCACCAAAGCCTTGCTTGAAGCAGGCGTGCATTTCGGACACCAAACTCGTAGATGGAATCCGAAAATGGGAAAATATATCTACGGAAATAAAAACGGCATTCATATTATCGATTTAGTAAAGAGTGCTCAAAAAATTCAAGAAGCTTATATTGCTTTAAAGAAAATAGTTCTTGAAGGCGGTAAAGTTTTATTTGTCGGTACCAAAAAACAATGTCAAGAAATCGTCCAAGAAGAAGCTTTACGTTCTGGTTCTTTCTACGTTGTTACCAGATGGTTAGGCGGTACTTTAACTAACTTCAAAACCATTCAAAAAAGAATTAAATATCTTAATAAGTTAGAAGCTATGGAAGAAGATGGCTCTTACGATGTACTTTCAAAGAAAGAAGCTGCATTATTAAGAAAAGAAAAAGATAAATTGTTAAAGAATCTCGATGGTATCAAATCGATGAGAAAAGTTCCAAATGCTTTATTCGTTGTCGATCCACGTATTGAACATAACGCTGTTAGCGAAGCTCGTAAATTAAGAATTCCAGTGTTTGGTATCGTCGATACTAACTGTGATCCGGATATGGTTGACTATGTCATTCCATCAAATGATGATGCTGTTCGCGCAGTTAGATTAATTGTCGGTTTAATGGCTGATGCAGTTGTTGAAGCTAAGGGTGGACAAACCATGACTGCTTACAATGTCAATCCGGAAGATGAAGTTTCTATGGTTGAAGCTTTAGAACAAGCTGATCACGCTGAAGAAATGAAACAAATTCGTCAAAAAGCTAGAGAAGATGCTCAACAAGGAAAGAAAAAGAATCCACGTAAAACCTTCCGTAAGCCAGTCGAAAAAGCTGTTAAACCAGTTGCTGAAGAGAAAGTTGAAGAAGTAAAGGCTGAAGAAAAACCAGTCGAAGAAAAAGTCAAAGAAGAAAAAGCACCAAAGGCTAAAAGAGCTCCAAAAGCTAAAGTAGAAGAAGCTCCAAAAGCTGAAAAAGTTGATGAGGAATAAAAAATGGCTAGCAATATTATTGAATTAATTAAAGTTTTGCGCGATCGTACCGGTGCCGGTATGATGGATTGCAAAAAGGCTTTATTAGAAACTGATTGCGATGTTGAAAAAGCTTGTGAATGGCTTCGCGAAAAAGGTATCGCTAAGGCCGCTAAAAAAGCTTCACGCGTTGCGGCTGAAGGTTTAACAAGTGTCGTTGTTAAAGGTAATGAAGCTGTCATCCTTGAAATCAATAGTGAAACTGATTTCGTAGCTAAAAGTGATGATTTTAAAGCATTAGTTGATAACGTTGCAGCTGTAGTTTTAGAAAAAAGACCAGGTTGCATTAATTGCGCCAAAGATTTAACAGCAGAATTATTTACTAATGCTACTGTTAAAATTGGTGAAAAACTTGATTTTAGAAGATTCGAAATCGTTTCGAAAACTTCCAATCAACATTTTGGTGCTTACATTCACATGGGTGGAAAAATCTCTGTTTTAACATTAGTTAACGGCGGAGATGATGAAATGGCTCGCGGTTTAGCAATGCACATTGCTGCTAATAACCCAAATTTCATTACCAAAGATGATATTCCACAAGAAGCTATTGACAATGAAACTAAAATTCAACTCGAAGCCAGTAAGACAGATCCAAAACTCGAAGGTAAGCCACAAGAAGTTGTCGCTAAGATTATTCAAGGTAAAGTTAACAAATACTTTGCCGAATCAGTTTTAGTTGAGCAAGATTATCTACTTGAAGCAGGTACTAAAGTTGAAAACTTCTTAAAATCAAATGGCATAAAGGTTGAAAAATTCATTCGCTATGCAGTTGGAGAAGGTATTGCTAAGAGAGAAGAAAACTTCGCTGAAGAAGTTGCAAAACAAATGAATAATTAATTGAAGGCACTCTTTATAGAGTGCTTTTCAGCAAAAGGAGAAAATGATGAAGAACAAGTACAATCGTGTATTAGTCAAACTAAGTGGGGAAGCTCTTGCTGATCGTGCTAATAATGGTATTTTAGAGGCTGCTCGCCTTAAGGAAGTTTCTAGTGCGATTAAACTGATGGTTGATCGAGGAGTTGATGTTTGCGTAGTTGTCGGAGCTGGAAATATTTGGCGTGGAAAACTTGCAGATTCAATCGGAGTTGAAAGAACCACAGCGGACTATATGGGAATGCTTGGAACTATCATCAATGCCTTAGCACTACAATCATCACTTGAAAATATCGGCGTACAATCACGTGTAATGACTGCATTTGAAATAAAAGCAGTCGCCGAACCATATATTAAAAGAAGAGCAATGCGCCATTTAGAAAAAAAGAGAGTGGTTATCTTCGGTGGAGGTACTGGTAATCCTTACTTTACGACAGATACTACTGCGGCATTAAGAGCAAATGAATTAGAATGCAATGCGATTATGATGGCTAAAAATGGGGTTGAAGGCGTTTATACCGCTGATCCTAAGAAAAATCAAAACGCTAAGTTCTTAGCAAAACTTAGTTACAAAGATATGCTCGCTATGGATTTATCTGTAATGGATAACACCGCTTTATCTCTTTGTATGAATACTGATATTGAACTTAGAGTATTCAATATGCAAGAACTTTCAAATTTTGAAAAGATTCTCGATGGTGAAGATGTAGGAACAACAATTAAAAAGGAGATTTAACATGATAGAAGAAATTATTATTGATGAAACTAGAGAAAAGATGCAAAAAAGCATTGAATCTCTAAAAAACAACTTCAATACTTTGCGTACAGGTCGGGTTTCTCCGTCGCTATTAGATCGCATTGAAATTGATTACTATGGCTCGATGACACCAATTAATCAATTAGCTTCAATTTCTGTTCCAGAACCACGTCAACTTTTGATAAAACCATATGACAAAGAAACATTAAAATTGATTATTGGAGCTATCAATGGTTCTGATTTAGGAATTAATCCTATTAATGATGGAAACACTATTCGTCTTGTTATTCCAGCACTTACTGAAGATAGACGTCGCGATTTAGCTAAGACTGCAAAAAGATATGCGGAAGATGCTAAAGTTGCTATACGCAATATAAGAAGAGATCAAAATGATGAATTGAAAAAAGATAAAGAACTCCCGGAAGATTTAAGAAAATCTTTGGAAGATGAAGTTCAAAAAATCACTGATGAATTTGTCAAAAAGATTGATTCTGAATACGCTGAAAAAGAAAAAGATATTATGACGATTTAATTAAAAATGCTCTGCTTTGTGGCTAGAGCATTTTATTTTTATAAAGAGTAATCTCTTTTTAATCTAATTATATTAAAAATTGTAATGTTTTTTCTTGATCTAAATATGGATTTATTAATTTTCCTTCGCTATCTTTTAAACATACTAAATGATATCTATCAATAGCAACTTTATTGCAAATAATGACAGAATTGTTGCTGTAAAAACCTTTAGACATATTAATCGCTGCACGTGAAGAAGATGATTCTTCAATGAATTCGTGTTCTCCTATGAAAGTGCGACATTGTTCATATGATTGAATATGACCATAGAATTTTGTTTCATCATTAATTATTAAATTTGCATTGGTAGTCCCTAAACAATAATGTATTTCCATACCTTTAGAGTAAATTACTTCAAATTCTCCAGTTCTAAAAATATCATATTTTGCTATTGTTTTCCCTCGATTAGAACTAGGAATAATATAATCAATTAAATGATTTAATAAGGCTTTTTTTAAACTTTCAATATCGTAAAATATGCATAATCAATGTTAAAGTGAATATTTTCTTTAGATACATCCTTTGATATTTTTTTGCGCATTTCTTCATTTTTTGCGGCTACATCAGTATTTGAAGCTTCACATCCATAAACACCAACTAGTATCCTTTTGATTGCCTAAGCGATAGAAAGTTAAAGAATGTTGTAATTGATAATAATCTTTTTTACTTATTCTAAAATATCTAACTCTTCCTTTTAGCGCAGTACCACGACTGAAGAACCAACCATTCATTGTCATAATTTGATTACTTTTAACTGTTTCACCTTCGAAACGGCAAGTTCCTTCGGCTCTACGAACATCGTTATTAAGAATATTGGAAGTATAATAATAAAAACCTCTTCCAATCTGTGAAGAAAGTTCATAATCAAAAGTTAAGGTATCCGTTGCAAAGAAGATTTGATCCTCTCCTGCAAATTTACATTTAAATGAGAGATTACCACCACGATTACTGATTTCAACTAGACGAGTGTGAAAACCTTTTGGAACAAAATGGCCTTTAGCCATCCACTTCCTCTAAAGAATAATAAATCCAATAACCGACAAGTAATTTTCTTTTGATGACTTCTTCGGTGTTTGCAATTTTTAATATGATTTGAAAGAGAATAATTAGTGAGGTAGCAACTAATTCAACCCAAGTACTAAGATCGCCTATTATTTCTTCAAATTGAGGTACTAAACGGAAAATTAAAAATCCAAATAATACAACAACAAGCAATGTTGACGCTATTTCTAAAAACCTCTTAATACCATTCTTTTTAATAACCAAATTCCGAAGCGAGTGAAGATGTTTGTTTTGTATTCGTTTCTTTTAAATATACGATACTCTATTGATTCAATTTGCTTATTTTCGCTTGCGTCTTTAGAAATGTGATAAGTTCTAATTCGCTTTTTGCCTTTAAAACTATCGATAGGTTTTTCTTTAATGGTAGAAGTTTCATCATAAGTCGAAGCGCTATCATAGTAATTTATATCGCATATTAACATTCCTATTTCGTTAATTTGCTCAATATCTAATCTTGATATCAGAGATAAGAACATATCATTTATTTCATTTCTTTTATTTTTTGAGGGGATTATGATGTAATCATATTGATCATCTTTTAATTTGTGTAATAATCCCGTTAATTCTTGTTCTTCAAAAACCTTAAATTTTTGATTTTCAAATAATGGATGTATTAGCAAATTATTTTTCATTTCATCGCAAGAATTAAAACCGATATAACCTATGTGAATGGTTTTATTTTTTAAAAATTTTAATTTGGGTTTTTGCATTTTTTATCACCTAAATCCATTATAACATTAATTACTTAATATTTATAGGTAATTGTGATTATATTTGACTTCTTTTATGAATGATTTAACTTAAAACAATTTATAGATATAGATTAAAAATGTTTCTTTGTCATTTAAAATAATACAATTAAATACCATATTTATAAATCTTAACGAGCATAATGAGGTATATTTTTATATATTCTAAACAAAAATATAAAAATATATTTTTATATTTGATTTACATCATGTATAATTATTGAAAAGAGGAGGCCTCGAAAATGTCGCTCTTCAAACGTAAAAATAAAGAAAAAATTATCACTAGCTACAAGCCTATTAACCATATTGCTTTTATCATGGATGGTAATGGTAGATGGGCTAAAAAAAGAATGTTGCCACGTTCTTTAGGACATCGCGAAGGTTGCAAAAGAATTAAAGAAACTGCATTTTTATGTGAAGACTATAATATAAAAGTAATGTCATTATTTTGTTTTTCAACAGAAAACTGGAAACGTGACAAAAAAGAAATTGACTACCTTTTTAATCTACTTGAAGATTTCTTTAAGCATGATATAGATGAATTAAATGAACATCATGCAAAAATCGTTACTTTGGGCGATTTGACACGTCTTCCTGAATCAACTCAAAAAGCGATTGCTAGAGCTAAAGAAATCACAAAAGACAATGATGGATTAGTTTTAAATGTTTGCTTAAATTATGGTGGACAAGATGAGATTGTTCGTGCCGCCATCGAATTAGCGGCAAAAGTGAAAAAGGGAGTCCTCTCGCTTTCAGATATTAATAAAGAAACCTTTGAAGAATCAATGGAATCTCATTTTTTACCACCAATTGATGTCTTGGTTCGTACATCAGGAGAACAACGTATCTCAAACTTTATGCTTTATGAAGCTGCTTACGCAGAGTTTGTTTTTATAAAAGATCTTTGGCCAGATTTCAAAAAAGAACAATTTATTTCTGTATTAGAAGAATTTTCAAAACGTGATCGTCGATATGGAGGTATCAAAGGATGAATAAAATCAGTGAAGATACTAGAAAGTCTTTTGCTACAAGAGTCATAACTGCGATAGCACTTTTAGCGGTAGGGGTTCCAACGATAATTATTGGTGATTGGTTTTTCTTTATTGTTGTAATGTTGGTAGCTATTATTGCCATTTATGAATTTTTAAAAGCTCCACAAAATCCGAAAATTAATATTATCGTAAAGATCTTTGCGCTTATAATGTGCGTCTCTTTCATATATTGGGTGTTTGTAAAAAACAGCGAAATGGCTTGGATTAAAGACAATATGTTTTATATGACTGATATGAGAGTTTCGACTATTGGATTTGCAGTTTTAATCGGAGGTCTTTTCCTTTTATCATTATCTTATGAAAGTTTTGGAATAAATGAAGTTTGTTATGTTGCTACAATGTCGTTATTAATAGGTGTTGGAGTTCAATCGGTATATTTTATTAGATATTGTCCTGTTGCATTAACTGGTTATATATATCAAAGTAAATATTTATCATGTCTTTTATTTGTATATGTAGTTGGTGGGGCTTTGCTTTGTGATGCAGGTGCTTATGCGACAGGTATCTTACTCGGAAAACACAAAATGAATCCGCGGATATCTCCTAAAAAAACTTGGGAAGGATTTGTCGGTGGTGTAATTTTCTCGACTTTGATGAGTTTTGGTTTTGCTGTGATTTGTGATATTTTAGACGCTCCGATATTAAAGGGTGTTTTAGATCTTGAGCACTGGTATTGGATTTTGTTGGTATCTATAGTAGTTGCTATTATTTCAGTTCTTGGAGATTTTATGTTTTCTGCTATTAAACGCCATTTCAATATCAAAGATTTCGGAAATTTATTCCCAGGACATGGTGGAGTTTTAGATCGCTTTGATTCAGTTCTTGTTACTTGTTTAGCAGTGACGTTAGTATTACTCACCATCATTAATTTTCCATTTGTGTCATAGTATGAGAAAGTTAATATTATTAGGGGCTACTGGAAGCATTGGTAGTTCAACAATATCAATAATTGATGAAAATGCTCAAGATTTTAAATTAGTCGCAGTTGCTTGTAAGAGCAATCTTCCTAAAATGCGCGATATACTTTTAAAACATTCAGATATCACTAAATGTTATATTGAAAGTGAAGAGAATCGTCAAATATTAGAAAGAGAATTTCCTAATGTAGTTTTTTATCACGGCAAAAAGGGTATCATAAATATGATTATTGAATCTGAAGGTGATTTAATAGTCAACGCTTTAGTGGGTTTTGCTGGTTTAGAACCGACCATTACCGCTTTAGAAAATAATAAGGATGTCGCCTTAGCTAATAAAGAATCCTTGGTTGTTGGCGGTGAACTAATCAATCGTTTATTGAATGAAAAACCGAATCTTCATCTTTATCCGATAGATTCTGAACATGTCGCATTACAAAAGTGCCTTCGCGGACATCAAAAGGAAGATATTTTGCGTTTAATTATTACCGCTTCAGGAGGAAGTTTTAGAGATTTAAAACGTGAGGAATTAAAGGATGTAACAGTTGAAATGGCCTTAAAACATCCTTCGTGGGAAATGGGTGCTAAAATCACTATTGATTCAGCAACAATGTTAAACAAAGGTTTCGAAATTATTGAAGCTCATTACTTATTTAACATCCCAGAAGAAAAGATAGATGTGTTAATACATGATGAATCAGTTATTCATTCCTTAATTGAATACAAAGATCATTCATTAAAGGCAGATTTGGGAATTGCGGATATGAGAATTCCTATTGCGTATGCTCTATATGGAAGCGAATATCATTTTAATGAATTAAAATCGCTTGATCTTAGTCAACTAGGGACACTTCATTTTAGAAAACTTGAAGTAAATCGTTATCCGGGATTAGAACTCGCTCGACGTGCGCTTCGTGTTAAAGGCACATTACCATGCGTATTAAATGCGGCAAATGAAGCTTGTAATCTCGCTTTTAGAGAAGGAAAGCTTCCATTTTATCAAATTGAAGAGATTATTGAAAAAGTGATGAACTCTCATCGAATTATCGATAATCCAACCTTAGAGGATTTGATTTATACGAACACATGGGCTTATCAAGAAGCTTTATCATTGATTGAGGAGGTAGCAAACTAATGAGTATTATTATTGATATTTTATTATTCATTGTAAGTTTAGGATTATTAATTACTATTCATGAATTAGGCCATTTTTCGATGGCAAAACTTTTTAAAGTTTATTGCCGTGAATTTTCAATCGGATTTGGACCATTACTTTTTAAAAGGAAAAAAGGCGAAACGCAATATTCTATAAGGGCTATTCCATTAGGTGGTTATGTATCAATGGTTGGCGAAGGCGCTGAAGAGGACGAAGATGAAGAAATAAGAAATTTACCTAAAGAACGTTCTTTACTAGGTATTGCTAAATGGAAAAGAGCCATTATTATGGTCGCTGGTGTCACATTAAACTTCGTACTCGGTTTCCTATTCTTTATCGGTTATTTTTCGACAACCATTCAATTAGATACCCGTTACAATCAATTTTCAATTCAAGAGAATACTGCAGCATATGATGCAGGTTTACGTACTGAAGATAAAATAATTAAAATTGACTATTTAGGTAATATAAACGGAGAAACAGTCACTGACTCAATAGATAATATTCAAAATGGTAGTGACCTTTATTACGCTCTAAATCATCTTTATACTGACGATCGTATAAGCAAGAGCCAATTTTATCCAATAACTACAAATGATACTGTCACTTTAACATTCTATCGCGAGGGAAAAAGTGAAGTAAAACTCAAATTTGAAGTTGTTGGTGAAGGAGACTCAATGCAATATAACATCGTTGAAAAAGGTATTTACTTTATTGGAAGAAATCTCGATTTTGGAGAAATTATCGTTTCTGCGTTTAAAGAGACCGGTGATTCTTCGGTTATCATAGTAAAAGCTTTAGGAACAATGTTTACTCCAGAAGGATTTGAAAATATCGGAGGACCAATAGCGATATTTCAAGCATCACGTGGCGCTTATGAACAAGGCTTTGGTTATTTTTTAAGATTATGGGGAATTATTTCAATTAACCTTGCGGTGATGAATCTTTTACCATTTCCGGGATTAGATGGGTGGCATCTTGTAGTTGTGGCTTTTGAAGGAATTACTAGACGTGAAATGCCAAACAAAGTAAAAAATATAATTTCAACAATTGGGATGGTGTTGTTGTTTGGTTTAATGATAGTAATACTTTTTAAAGATATTATAAAATTATTTATATAATAGTATTAAATTTAGATAGATGAGGTTTAGCGGTGGATAGTGTCTTAGTACGATTTTTAAACTCGATTGGTATTGAAGAATATGCTCCTTATGAGGATGTCATTTTTAAATGCTCATACGATAAAAAGAGTGAACTTTTAAGGGCAAACATGACATTTATGCATAAAATGTCATACCTTGATTTTAGAAGAATTCTCGATGGTATAAAAACATTAACATATCACGTTAATATTACTTTTGAACATACTTACAAGTATAGCGTGGAAGAAATAGTTGAATTATTAAGTGATGATTTTGTTTATACTACGGGTCTAAATAAAGAGCAAATGCCACAGTGTGAATTAGGGAAAACTACACTAACTTTTGTCTTTAACGGAATGACTCATTATAATTACTTCACTCCGGTTTTAGGAGCATGGGAAGAATTTTTAGATGATATGGACTTTAAATTTACTATTGCCCATAAAGAAAAGCCAAGTAATGATATCCTTGATAAAAGAGCGAAAGAATTAGAAGAAATGTTGCCTCAAATAGCTGAAAAATATAAAGCGCAAGAAGCAACTCGTCCAAGTTATGGTGATGATTATTATAAATTTAGCGGTCCTGCGCAAGAGATTCTTTTAAAAGATTTAAAAGAAGATAGTGGTTATGTTAAATTCAGCGGTCAAAATTTTGGATGCGAAGAACGTTCCACTCCACGCGGTAGAATGTTAATTCTTTATATATACGATAGAACTGATGCGGTTGAGGTTTTAGTGTTTGAAAATAATCGAAATTTTGCATCTCAAAAATTAGACATGATAAAAAAAGCAGAGCATTTAGAAATAAAAGCTCGCGTTTCAATTTCGAAATTTAACCAAAGAATTCAAGTTATCGCACGTTCAATCGCAATCTTAGAAGAACCTTTTGAAAAAGAAATTGAAGATACTGCTGAAGAAAAACGTGTCGAATTTCATGTGCATAGTAAAATGTCAGTTATGGATGGAGTAACTTCGATAAGTGACTATGTAAAACAAGCGAGTAAATGGGGACATAAAGCGATTGCTGTCACCGATCATGGCGTTGTTCAAGCTTTTCCTGAGGCTCAAAAAGCTGCAAAAGAATATGGGATAAAGATGATATATGGCGCAGAATTATATATGTATGATGATGTTTTGCAATATATCATGAATCCTTCTGATATAGAGTTAAATAAAGCAACATATGTAATGTTCGACTTAGAAACTACGGGTTTATCCGCCCGTTATGATAAGATTATTGAATTTGGTGCTATTAAGTATAAAGAAGGAATCATAGTAGATAGAATAGATATCTTGATTAATCCTGAGATTGAAATCAGTGAAAAGGTTCAAGACTTAACTAATATTACCAATAGTATGGTTCGAGAAAAACCCAAAATTAAAGATGTGATAAATGTTATTCGTAATTTCATTAAAGATGCGACGCTTGTATCTCACAATGCGACTTTCGATATTGGCTTTTTAAATCAAAATCTTGTGAATCTTGGTTATGAGCAATTGAAGAATCCGGTGATTGATACTCTTCCTATCGCTCAATACTTATTTGCCAATAATAAATATCATAATTTAGGGGCAACTGCGCGACAATGTGAAGTAGAATATAACGAAGAAGTAGCTCACCGCGCTGATTACGATGCCGAAGTATTAGCATATGTTTGGGTTGCGATGATGGGAAAATTAACAAAAAACAATCCACATATGAAACATAAAGATTTAAGTGAATTACGCAATGCAGACATGATTAAAAATCTTCACTCTAAACATATTACATGTTATGCAAAAGACGCCCAGGGATTAAAAGATTTATTCGCGCTTATCTCTTTATCACACATAGAATTTTATGCCGGATTACCGCGTATTCCGCGTAGCAAAGTAATTGAATATCGTAATCACTTACTAATCGGAAGTGCATGTTTTAATGGTGAAGTTTTTGATACAGCATCAACTAGAAGTAAAGATATTGTCCAAGAAAAGATGAAATTTTACGACTTTATCGAAATTCAACCTAAAGATAATTATGTATATTTAATTAATGTTAAACAAATCGAAGATGAAAAGCGTGTTGAAACTATTTTGAAAGATATTGTTGAAGCCGCTGATGAAATCGGAAAGAAAGTTATTGCCACCAGTGATTGCCATTATTTAAATCCAAATGATAAGATTTATCGTGATGTTTATATTTCAGCAAAAGCAGTTGGAGGATCACTTCATCCACTTAATTTAATGAGAAGAGTCAAGGGTACGACAATAGAAAATCCTAATCAACATTTTAGACCGACCGATGAAATGCTTGCTGATTTTGAGTTCTTAGGAAAAGAAAAAGCATATGAAATCGTTGTAAAAAATACTAATGAGTTAGCTGATCAATTTGATGAACTATATCCAATAAAAGATCAATTATATCCGCCACATATTGAAAATTGTGCTGAAATATTGAAGGAAATGGTCTATAAAAAGGCCCATGAAATGTATGGAGATCCATTACCTAAAATAGTTTCTGACCGTTTGGAGGCTGAATTAAATGGTATTATTAAAAATGGATATTCAGTTATTTATTATATCGCTCATAAGATTGTAACTAAATCACGTAGTGATGGATATATGGTAGGTTCAAGAGGATCTGTCGGTTCCTCATTAGTAGCTACAATGGCATCAATCACAGAAGTTAATGCATTACCACCGCATTATTTATGTGAACATTGTAAGCATTCTGAATTTGTTGAGGATCCTAATATCAGAAGTGGATTTGATCTACCAGAAAAAGAATGTCCTCATTGTCATAAACCGATGAAAAGAGATGGTCAAAATATTCCATTTGCGACATTCTTAGGATTTAATGCAGAAAAAGTTCCGGATATTGATTTGAACTTCTCGGGTGATTATCAGGCACAAGCTCACGATATGACAAAGGAGTTATTAGGAAAAGATAATGTATATCGTGCGGGTACAATTGAAACAGTTGCTGAAAAAACGGCAATCGGTTATGTGCTCGGGTATTATGAATCATTAGGTATTGATCCAAATACAGTTTCTCAAGCGATGAAGCTTAAACTTGCAAAAGGATGTCAAGATGTTAAAAGAACCACGGGCCAGCATCCCGGCGGTATTATTGTTATTCCGGAAGACATGGAAGTTTATGACTTTACTGCGATTCAATATCCTGCAGATGATCAAAATGCGACATGGAAAACCACTCATTTCGACTTCCATGCCATTCACGATAATGTATTAAAGTTAGATTTACTCGGGCATGATGATCCGACTCAATTAAAAATGTTAAATGATATTACGGGCATTAAACCTGAAGATGTGCCACTTACTGATAAAAACGTAATTTCGCTTTTCTATTCGAGAGATGCATTGAAATGTCATTCTAATTATTTGGGAGAAACTACCGGTGTTATCGCCGTACCTGAATTTAAGACGAGATTAACTCGTGAGATGTTAAAAGCTACAAACCCAAAGACCTTTGCTGACTTAGTTATCATTTCGGGTTTATCTCATGGTACTGATGTGTGGAATGGAAATGCTCAAGACTTAATCAATAATGGTACTTGCGATATTCACGGAGTTATTGGATGCCGTGACGATATTATGAATTACTTATCATCACATGGAGTGGAGCCTTCGAAAGCTTTTAAAATTATGGAAAGTGTTAGAAAAGGTAGAAAGATTAGTCCGGATGATGAAAAGATGCTTAGAGAAGTAGGAATTCCAAATTACTACATCGAATCTTGTAATAAGATTAAATATTTATTTCCCAAAGCACACGCGGTCGCATATGTTATGATGGCATGCCGCATTGCATGGTACAAGGTATATTATCCATTACATTTTTATGCCTCATATTTTTCAACGCGTGCCAAGCAATTTGATATTGCGACAATGATAAAAGGTGAACAAGCCATAATTGATAAATTGAAAGAATATGACGCAATCAAAAACAAAGGGAGCAAATTATCACCAAAGGAAGACGAAATTGAAAAAACTTTACATGTAGCATTAGAGATGGCAGAACGTGGATATAAATTTAGCAACATAAATCTTTATAAATCTCATAGCAAAGACTTTATTGTTGATAAAGAAAATGATACAATAATTCCACCATTTAGCGTTATAGATGGTTTAGGTGTTCAAGCTGCTGAAACTGTGATAGATGCGCGAAAACTCCCATTTATCTCTATTGATGATTTATCACGTAGAACAGGTCTTAACACACAAAATATTGAGAACTTAAGAAAAATCGGAGTTCTCGATGATTTGCCAGAGAACAATCAATTATCATTATTTTGATGATTGATTCCTTCGGGACGTAGCACAGTTTGGTTTAGTGCGCTAGTTTCGGGAACTAGAGGTCGCGCGTTCGAATCGCGTCGTCCCGACCATGTTGAAAGAATCGGATTGATACCAATGCAAACTAATTTGCAATAGTGTCAGTCTGTTTTTTATAGGGTTGATACCCAATGTCTAGGTGTTTTTAAAGAGTAATAACTATCAAAAAATAACACTCTATAACTCAAAAATGCCTTTTAAATTGCAATATAAACAAATTTAAATGTAAAGAGTAAATAGAAAAAAATGATTGAAACAAGTAGCCTTATTGCTATCCAATAGGCGATGTAAGAAAGATTAAGTAAGTGGTGATTAGAAGACTTTTTATATGAAATTTCTTTAAGAAATTTTGCAGCATTATTTTTTAAGTTGTATAATTTTATTAAGGAAATCAACTACTATAAATGAAAATCATACCCTGCAGGGGGGATTTGCATTTAGGTTCATCTTTAGAATCAATGCCAACAAAGACCGGCTTCAGTATTGATTTGGCAATAGTCCACAAAGATTCAAATTGAACTTGGTATAGGTTAATTCATGAAAAAAAGTATCGTTTTTTGATAGATGGTTTTGGAATATTGGACCAAATTCACAAGGATTAACAAAAAAGTAGATAGGTTGAAAAAGAATAATTTGTAGAATGAAATTAGAAAAGTATATTTAGAAACGAAGAATATGTACTTAAATAGAAGAGACTATAATAATGGAATAATTTTTTGTTGTCAACCAGACAAAAAACAACATAAATTAACAATGGTTGACAAATTCTACTAATTAGTTACAATGATTTTATTTACAGTTACATAAAAATATTAAACAATGATATTGCCTAATTTTATTAGGCGGAATGGCCATATACGTAAGCATTCGTACGGGGACATTGTTGCGATTCTGGGATGATCGCTAGATAGAATATTACCCACTCTAACAGCAACACTAACATTCTATCGAAAGACATGAGCGAGTATGGCTTTTCTTTTTTTGATAAATTTTCCATAGGAATAATTTATCCTTGACTAATTATTTCATTCTATATATAATTTATCTCGCAGTTGGGGCTGTAGCTCACCTGGGAGAGCGCCTCCATGGCATGGAGGAGGTAGCGAGTTCGATCCTCGTCAGCTCCACCAAAAGCGATAAATAAACGTTACTATTGATGAGTAACGTTTTTTAATTTAGAGAACATCTATTTTTTAAAATAGCAATTTCATTATATGTGTAGTATAATTTTTATGTTAATTCGAAAGGGGTAAACCATGAAAACAAGAAAAAATATTTATTTTATGGTTTCTATATTAATATTGATGTCTTTTATAACTGTCATCGTTATATTAAACCAAATTGTGGGACCAAATATGTTTGTTGAAATATGGGAGTTTATAAAAAAGTTTTTTAATTTTTCTGAAAGAATGGTAGATTGGAAAGTTGCGTGTATTTTAGTGCTTTTATTGACTCTTCTAATCTTTGAAATTTCTTGGCTTGTAAATAATCTTCGTAAACATAAAGGCTTTTCCAGTTACTTATGTCAAATTTATCTTCCGTTTGTGATAATATTACCACTTATTAGTTACCATTATCGTAATCAAATTGGCAATAAATTAAGAATTGAACCTGTTCAAGTATATACCCTTTTCGCAGCAATGATTCTTTCTTTTTTGTTCCTTATTTTATTATTTAATCTTGCACAGGGAATCTATAAGAATAAAACCTTTACTTCAGAACTTGCAGATCGCAGTGATGAATGTACTGATACAAATAGAGAATCAACTGTTAAAATAATTGGTATATGCGAAGATAATCCAATTGTCGAAGAGTTTGTCGAAGATGTTTTACTTGAAAATGACACTAAAGAAAAGACTGAAAGTGAAGAAAGTGTTGTAGATGAAGAACCATTATTTGAACTTGAGATGGAAAAATTAAAACCGACGATTAGAAAAGCCACGCTTTGCAAAGTGGTTAAACTAGTGATTAGAGAAACTTCTTTTGTTGAAGAATTAAGGCAAACTCCTATGGAACTAAAGTACTGCTATAATCACTTAAAAAATGCATTAATGAATTATGCTAAAATGCATAACATAGTAAATTTCTATAATGACAACTTTAAATACGAAGACAAACTTCTTGTCAGTTTAGAAATAAAAGATCGACTTTTAAAAATGCGTTATGTATTGAAAGATGGTATCAAAAACGAATCAAATGTCAATCGTATTGAAATTAAATCGCGTGAAGATTTGACTAAAGTTTTAAAAGCCATAGAAAATATCGCAACAGAAAATAATCTAATTAAGCTGAAAGAGACTAAGAGTAAAGACTATGTAAAAGTTTTATTAGATAGAAAAGTTTAGTAAAATAATTAATAGGAGGATTGTCATGAATAAATATATGAGAGCGGCCATCAATGAAGCAAAAAAAGGAATTCATAATGGTCATGGTGGTCCATTTGGAGCAGTGATTGTAAAAGATGGTGTAATCGTTGCTAAAGGACATAATGAAGTTATTAAAAATCGTGATGCTACTTGCCATGGAGAAATGATGGCGATTCGTAAAGCTTCTAAAAAGTTAGGAACTTTTGATTTGAGTGGTTGTGAATTATATACAACTGCAGAACCATGCCCAATGTGTTTGGGTGCCATTCTTTGGGCCAATATTGCTAAAGTCTACTTTGGTTGTAATATCGTTGATACCGAAGATATCGGTTTTCGAGATAAAGTGTTTTATGAGATGACTGATGAAAAGAAAAAAGAATTTATTCTTGAGTTAGATCGTAAACAATGTTTAAATCTTTTTGAAGAATATAAAGCGATTGAAAATAAAAAGAATTATTAATTACCATTTAGATTAGATGGTGATTTTGGGGATATGGTGAAATTGGTAGACACGCTAGATTCAGGTTCTAGTGCTTAACTGCGTATGGGTTCGACTCCCATTATCCCCACCATGAAAGAGAATCTCGTTCTATTATTAAAAATAATAGAACGATTTTTTTCTTTTTATAGCACTTTCGTGGTAGTTTGTTAACTTTGTAGACCATAGAATTTTTTGAAAATTTATCAAATTAATAATTTTAAAGTTTTTGAATTAAAAAAATAGGCTTTGTTTTTGTAAAGTGATAGTTTAGGGTCATATAGAGTTTGAACCCTATCGTGTATTATGGGTTTGAACTTTTTAAGATAAAAAAACATCTATCAAAATTGACTCACACATTCATTTAGGTGATTTTTTTTGGCACATTTTTTGGATGTTTAGTCCACAAAAAAAGAAGTCCCTGTTGTGGAACTTCTTTAAACCATTCGCTTTCATTAGATAAACAATGTACTAATGATATTCGGTACCATGATGATTGCAACCACAATTAAGCCATAATAATTAAACTAATCAGTCATCCCCGTTAAAATGAATATATGACTTTGGCTGTTAATTTGTTTCCAATTTGTCCTCAAAATGTTCATAGGTTATACCTACAAAATCGCCTAAATATTTATGGATTTCGCCGTTGTCGAAGACGAAATAGCCATCTTTGATAGCGTATTCATAAAACGAGAAAGTGTACATCGACTCGCTGTCTTTCCAAAATGTTATGACCACATTGCTCCAATAGTTTTCCGTGTCGATTTTTTGATATGTTTCTTCGCTGTATGAAAGACCATTTATGGTTTGATATACTTCATTTATGATCTCCAAATCTGCCGATGTGCCGAAATAATCATTATCGACATCGAGTGGCATCCGATCGGAATGCTTGGAGATATGATGATATTCGAGCGAAACTTCATCGTAATTTTCGATATCCAAACCCAGTTCGAGTTTCGGCCAACCATTCATATCACCACCACAAGAACAAAGCATTAGTAAAAGAAAGGGTAACAAAAGACAAAATATTTTCTTTTTCATAAAAATCTCCTACTTTATAAGGTTTGAAAGCGGGAATTTTCTCACTTTTCTCGCTAAATTCCTATTTACTATTATAATAGTACTATAAAATAGACCAATACGTCAAAAAATAGGCATACCATGGAAATAAGTGTTTGTTTATGTGTTAAATTAACGATTTCTTTCCTTAACTCGAGAAGGGAAAGAACTAGCTATGACAGCACTTGAAATAAACAAAAGATTACCAAAAAAGAATACTTAAAAACGGAAGCAAAATAAAGGTATATTTGAAAAACCATCACTAGTTAATTTAACTTTGGTGTTTTTTTTCTATTTAAGCATGAATGACAATTCCAAATTCATATGTAAATATTGTGGCTCTTTCCTTATAAGTAATTGTTCCGTTAAATAGAGTTTTTGCTTCAATATTAATTTTTGATTTATCAAAATTGCCAATTACAAAGATAAGCTTGTTTCGTTTAACAGGTATCATTTTGTTGAATAAATATGTAGTATATTTAAAAAATAATTTTCGGACTATATCTGATTTTTTAGAATTACGATTACTTTACTAATATTTTTATTCCTTTATGGCAACATAATGGGTGACACCAGAAATCGTTTCACCATCGATTTGTAAAGCGGTGGGTCGATCGAATGTTACTTCGATTCTATTTGCTTTTATGATATCCACCATCTTTTTATGCTTGATGTGTTCACCTTTAAATACACTGATAAATACTATTAAGCCTTTCAAACGGAATCCGCCGTGGACACAAGCCATTGTAAGTTTTTTATCTTTACGATTTTGACCTGGTGCGATCATTAATCCTCCACCATAAAATCTTCCATTCATTGCAGAAGCAATCCATATTTTACTATGAGAAATTTCTTTACCATCAACAAGAATTTTACCATTTGGAAATTTATATTTTAAGAGAGCTAGTTTTACACAAATTCCAGCGTAAGATATCTTTTTGGCGCCTTTTCTTTTTTTCTCATCGGCTACTTCACATACTTGACCATCTATTCCAAATCCTACCCCATTAATGAAATAGTATTTCTTCTCGTTAACAATAACATAAGGAAGATGTTTTATATAATTGTTAATTAAAGCTAATCCATCAGAATCAATTTCATTTTTGATGTCATTTAAGAAGTCGTTACCTGTTCCTGCACTAAAAAGGTAAATCTTGCATGGCAATTCAACATCTTGAATTTTGTTCACAAAGTTATTTAAAGTACCATCACCACCTAAAAGAATGATGTTATCATCTTCTTTTACGCTTTTAAGGAAAATTTCAACATCTAAGTCTATAAGACTTATAGTTTCCATTTTGCTAAATCTCTCTTTTAATTTTTCTTTGGCGATTCCGACGTTTATTTCGCCATTGTTGTTGTTTGCTTTTGGATTAAATAAAATATAATTCATTACTTTTGTTCTCCTTTTCTTTTGTCTATTTGTAATTGAATTTTTTCTTTGGCGATTTTGGCTATTTGAATTGTAGATAAATCTTTGTAATCTTCATAATAAAGGCAATCAACTATATCAAAATAAACGTGAGTTCTTCTTAAAAGAAAATTTTTATGAATAATATTACAATTTACTAATGATGAAACTACAATTGGAGCTCTAGCTTTAGTAGCCACTTTAAATGAGCCAGGTTTAAACTCAAGCAATGTTCCTGATTTACTTCTTGTTCCTTCAGGACAAATAGATATGTGTGATAGATTTTCTTCAATAAATTTTGTCGCTTTTAGAATAGACTTTAAAGCATTAAAATCATTATCACGATCAAGTGTTATAAATCCAGCTTTATGAATAAAAGCACCAGCAATTGGAATATTTTCATTTTGAGGTTTAGTTATAAAGATAATAGGAGACTCTTTTAAAATTTTCATCATAACAATTTGATCAAAGTTTGAGGTGTGATTATTAATTATTACAAAGCGTCTATCTTTAGGTAGTTTTTCTAATCCTGAAATATGAACTTTAGTTCTAGAAAATGATATAATTAAATAACAGGTTTGACGAATAATCCAATAATAGAATCTATTAGGTTTATTAATTTCTTTCTTTTTGTTGATAAAAAGTGACCATAAAAATAATATAAGCAAATAAATGATAAACCATAAGACACAAACTATTGGTAAAACTAAAACGGCGAGAGCAATTGTCCATATAGTTTCATAAAATTTTGTAACAATTTCTAAATAAGTTAATGTGGCTATACTTAATAGAAAGAGAATTATACTTACTACCATAAAATACCTACTAGTATATAATTTCTTTTTTACATAATTACTATAAAATAATATGAATATTTTGTAAATGTGTTTTTTATGATGGTCGCGAAAATATTTATGATATAAAAAATAACACTATATAAAATTAGTAAATATAGTGCTTTTAAAATTTTAAATCACAATTATTTTTCAGCTTTATTTTAAACTGAATAATATTAAGAGGTTGTTTCTTATTGACTAAAGTTCCATCAGGTTGATGAACATCTTTGCGTTTAATTATATTCCGGAATTGTAAAATTAAGTGGCATCACACGCCATATGTGATCGTTATTATTGAAGTTAAATAATACATAGCTAAAGGTAACAGGAACTTCATTTACATAATACTCATAAAAAGGTGAGTAGTTAGTCAATTCGTATTCAGTTATATTAAGGTTATTCATTAAATAAGCACCTTTAACGACATCGCGCTTTCCCATACCACTATCACTTAAAGAATTATTGATGCTATCAACCATTCCCATGTAATAGGCATTAGTTTTGCTTTCGTCATCTTTAATATAAACTGTTGAAGTATAAATCTTTGCATAGTCTTCATAAGTTGGAACTTTCATAACATCGGAGTTTAGATTCCATTTTGCAAAATAACCAACACTGACTTCTTCATCGTTTTCAATGACGATATCTTTATTTTCAGAATCTTTTAAAGTTTTATCGATTAGAAGAATTGCTGGGTGTGAACTTTGAACATTTATTGCTCCCACAAATGTGTAAGTACAACCGATATCAGAAGAGGGACTACCGATTTTTTTAGTGTCGATAATAGTCATTACTTGACTTCCATCGTAAACTATTGCTTTTTGATTGGCATCAGATTCATCAAAAGCTATGATTTGGGCGTCGAATGAAACGACTTTCCCAGATCCATTATATTTAGTTTCGTCTAATACAATTTTACTAGCTTCTTCATTGATATTGGCAATTGATTCCATCTTCTCAGCAAGAGTATTATAGTTTATGGTAACTTCACTCGAAGACAAATTTTGTAAAGTCTCGTAATTTACAATAACTCTTCCTTTTTCCTTTTTAACCATACCTGAAACACTATAAGAATACTTTAAATACTTATTGCTTACTTTGCTATAATCAGAATTGTTAACATAGACATAGATATAATCGGTGTCATCTACAAAGAGCATATAATGATCAAAATTAAAATTAACCATTTTGACATAAACGCCTTCGAATGTAACTTGATTACCAAGTTCTCCTTCTGATAGTTTTTCTCCTATGGTTAAAACACTATGAATAGTGTTGTCGCTTAGATTTGGTATGGAAGAATTATGTTCCTCAGAAGAACTAGAATCAATGCTAGAGTTTTCAGATGGTTCTTTGCTATATTCTACACTCCCTTCAGATTCAACAGAAGAATCATTATCAGACGATACTTCGTTTGAACTTTCAATTGATTCATTTTCTGAACTTGTAGGTGTATCACTAGAATTAAAAGAATCTATCGTAGTTGATTGACAGCTTACAAGGAATAAACATAATGGAATTAATAAATGTTTCTTCATAGAATTTCACCTTTAATACTTGCTTATATTTCTTATATTTTACTATTTTTAGAATATAAATAAT
Organism: uncultured Bacilli bacterium; assembly: GCA_947595215.1. Lineage (GTDB taxonomy): Bacteria > Bacillota_I > Bacilli_A > RFN20 > CAG-449 > CANQAG01. The sequence continues at coordinate 39,123 of CANQEO010000002.1, read as the reverse complement.
ATAAAAATATTGGTCTTGCATTTGTTTTTTCCGTTCTCTTAGAAAAAAATAATTATTTCTGTTATAATTAAAATATAATGATAACTTTAATTGCTTATGGAGAAAGTTTTATGAAAAAGAAAAGTAAGTTGATTGTTTTTGCATTAGCATTATTGCTTTGCGCCTCATGTAGAGTAATTAATCCAAGTTCTTCTAGTGAGGTTGATTCATCTTTAACATTAGATGTTTCTACTAGTTTAGATTCAGAAATGGATAGTGAAAGTAATGATTCAATTATCATTCCTTCTATTTCTTCAAGCGAAGATTTAGAAAGCGAAAGCACAGATAGTGAAGAAGACCAAAGTTCTAGTACTTCTCCAAATATTATTTATGTTAAATCAATCGAACTTGATGTTACAAATAAGATTATGGAAATAGGCGAAACATTTTCCTTAAATTATAATTTATTGCCAGAAAACGCTACTAACAAGAGTGTTATTTGGACTTCATCTTCATCTAATGTTGCTAGTGTTGATGAAAACGGAAACGTGCTTGCTAAATCTTCAGGATCGGCAATTATTACTGCATCGAGTGATGATGGAAGTAAAGTGTCTGATAAATGTACAATTAGAGTTAATGCCCCAACTAAAAAAGATTGGGAATTGATAACAAATGTTTCAGATTTACAAGCTGGTGATGTAATAGTTCTCGCTTATTCTGATAAAGGTGTAACGGCCGGTGAAATGAAAACCGGCAGCAATGCCCAATATTTAGGGGCTAAAGCATCGACATTCTCAAATGATAAACAAACTATTACGCTATTGTCAGAAGATACTCTTGCTTTTACCTTAGGAAAGAGCGACCACTATTGGACATTGAAAAATGAAAGTGGTTCATTATTAGGTGCTACATCTGCTAAAAATTTATCTTGGGATTCAGGTACTACTACATGGAATATAACAATCGGTAGTAATGGAAATGCAACCATCACTAATACTAATAGTAATTGCGGAATAATTTATTACAATATTAGTAGTCCACGTTTTACAACATATACTTCAATACAGGCATTACCACAAATTTATCGCGGACAAACCGCTGAACCGATTTATCCTACTTCGATTGAAATTGTTGGTAAAACCGATTTAGCAATCGGAGAAACTTATCAATATTATGTTAATTTTGCACCTTTAGATACTAATCAAAAAGATGTCGTATGGGAATCTGATAATACATCAGTTGCGTCCGTTTCGAAAGATGGCGTGGTATCAGGATTAAAAGAAGGAACTGCTACAATTACTGTAACAACTTTTGATTCCGATAATAATCTTATTCAAAATAGCATTACTATTAATGTAAAAATGGTATCTGTTACTGGTGTTTCATTGAATAGTAATTCTATTGAAGTGTCAATAAATGGAACCTCTAAATTAACTGCAAACATTCTTCCAAGTAATGCAACGAATAAAAATATAACTTGGACTTCAAGTAATCCTAGCGTTGCTACTGTAGAAGAAGGAGTTGTAAAAGGTATCAGTGTTGGATCTAGCGTAATTACTGCAATTACTGAAGATGGTAATTTCAAGGCCACGTGTAATGCAGAAGTTAAAGACGTTATTCTTGATGATTATACAATTATGATTTATATGTGTGGATCTGATTTAGAAAGCGATGAAGGTCTAGCAACTGAGAATATTACCGAAATTCTTTCGGTAAAAAATATGCCAGATAATGTAAATATTATTATTGAAACTGGTGGCGCAAAAAAGTGGAAATCAACATATGGTATCAGCGCAAACTATTTGCAAAGATGGCATATTGAAAACAATAAATTAATAAGAGATGCACAACTTTCAAAGGCATCAATGGGAAATTCATCGACTTTCCAAAGCTTTATGGAATGGGGATTAACTGAGTATGACGCAAATCAAATTGGTGTTGTATTTTGGAACCATGGTGGAGCTATTGATGGGTGCTGTTATGATGAAAATTATAACTATGATTCTTTAACAAATAATGAAGTCCACCAAGCTTTACAAAAAGCTTTTAAGACAATGGGTAGAACACAAAAACTGTCATGGGTCGGTTACGATGCGTGCTTGATGGCAGTCACTGATATTGCTGATTTAAATAGCGATTATTTTGAATATATGGTTGCTTCTCAAGAAAGTGAACCCGGAGAAGGCTGGGATTATGATAAATGGATAGATGATCTCTATGCTGATACCAAAATTGAAGCGCCAGAATTATTGACTGAAATTTCTGATACATTCGTTGAAAAATGTGCTGAATGCTATAATAGTTATGGTGGACAATATCGTGGATTTAATGATGCCACTATGTCTGTTTTAGATCTAAGTAAAATGATTAATTTCCGCGCTGCTTGGGAAAATATGGCTTCTAATCTTTCAAATATTATTACTAGTAGTAGCAAATGGAGTACATTTAAAACTCTAGTTAAAAAGTGTCAACAATTTGGATATGATTCTAGTTATGGTTATACTTATGATGTTTTTGATTTAAAAGATTTCATAGATTTGATAAAAGCTAATTCAACATATTCATCGATAGGAATTAATGAAGTCGAAACTGCGTTTAATGATGTAATTGTTTATAACGTTTATGGAAGTGATTCAGCTGATGCTTCTGGTTTATGCTTCTTCTGTGCTGTTTATGGATATACTTTAAAATCAACTTACACTAATTCTGATACTTATTTTACAAATTGGCGTGCGTTAAATATTAGTTATGGTATTTGGTCCAATTAAACGTCGATAAGTCTGAATATAAAAAAAGACTTATAATAGATTATCTCTTAGCTTCTAAATCTTCTTTAGAAAAATCAAAAAAATCAAGAGGAGAAGTACTAAAGAAAGTCCATTTTATAAATTGATAATTTACAAATTATTAAAATGATAAAATGATATAATTATTAGGAATGGGTGATGTTCATTTTACATTGGTATTTATATCCTATGAGAACAGATGATATTAAAAAATATAAAATTAATGAATTGTCAGTTCTATTGGTCAGATACACTTTATAAATATCTATTAAAGTTGCTATATTTATCATTGTGGTATAAATACGTATGAATGCTAAAGATATCGAATTTGAAACAAGAACTCAAATATGAAAAAAAATTGTTTTCTTATGTATAGAAGCGATTGTATTAATCTTATAATTTGTCTAAAAGCATATGATGTGGCGTTAATTTGAATTCCTTTTGCAACATTGCTTTTTTACTTTAATCGGCGGAAGTGGAATTTATTCCAGATTCGCACAAATTTTATCAATTCGAATTATAGTCTTTTTTATTGATAAAAATAAAAGCGTATCTTATTCAAAGATACCATGATATAATTATTAAGTTAAAAGAGGATTATTTATGACAAAACAACAACGCAAATATTTGATAAATATCTTGCTCTTAGTTGGAGTTACTGGATTAGCTTTATTTTTTGTTTTGAAAGATGATCCCGGCGCAATCTTTAATGCGATTGCAACAGCTGATTATCGTTACTTAATTCTTGCCGGAGCTTTAATGATTTTTAGTTTTTGTATGGATGGTTTAACACTTACTATTTTAGCGCGCCTATACGACCGTAAGTACAAGTACTATAAAGGTTTCTGCAATGCGATGATAGGTACTTTCGTAAATGGAATTACTCCTTCTTCAAGCGGTGGACAATTCGTTCAAGCATTTACATTTTCTAAACAAGGCATAAAAATAACTAATGCTGCATCGATTCTTTTTATGCAATTTATCGTTCACCAAATAGTTATTGTTTTATTTGGTACTCTAACTTTTATTTTTAAGTTTAATGAGATGTCTATGATTACCGATACCGTTGAACTGTTTGGTGTTAGTTTTGATATTATAGGTCTTTCCGTTTTAGGATTTGTAATCAATGCGATGGTTATTATAGGCTTATTTGCATTAGCTTTTTCTAAGAAAATTCATAAATTAATTGTTAACGGCGGTATCAATATTTTATCTAAATTTAAGATAGTCAAAGATCCAGAACAAAAGAGAATCGATATCAACACTAAAATCGAAACTTTTAGAATTGAATTCAAGAGATTATCTTCCAACATTAAAATTTTATTTCTTCTTATCATAATAAAATTTGTTCAATTGTCAGTATTTTACGCTATTCCATATGTGATGGGATTAGCACTTCATATTGAAATGTCACATAGTATTTTTGATGGAATTTCATTAGCAAGCTTTGTTAGTATGGTCACTTCAATGGTACCGATTCCAGGAGCTTCTGGAGGTGCTGAGTTGGTATTTACTATCATGTTTAGACAATTTTTTGATGGAACTATTCCAACCGTCAATGCCGTAAATCTCCTTTGGAGAGGATTTACATTCTATCTAGGATTATTCGCTGGTGGCTTAGTTTTCATGCTATATCATGAATCACCGAAGAAAGAAGCCTATCGCGCTAATACGAGGACTATGTTAGAATTAGAAATTATTAATCTTGAAGAGTATCGTAAGAATCGTAATGTGGTCGAAGAAGCAAGAATAGAACCTGTTACTGAAGAAGAAATCGAAGATCACTTTAAGAAACTTAAAGAAGACTTGAAAGATAAATTGCTCGAAAATGAGATTGCCTCTGAACGTGAGCAAGAGGAGAAAAAAGAATGAGAGTAGGATTATTTAGTGATACTTTTCCACCTGAAATCAATGGTGTTGCAACGGCTACGAGTACTTTAGCTGACATTTTAAGACAAAATGGCCACGAAGTTTTTGTAGTTACTACAAATCCATTTTCGAATCGTGTTACTTATGAAGATAATGTTTTAAGAATACCAGGCGTTAGATTAAAGATGCTCTATGACTATCATCTAGCTTTTTTATTCAATAATAAAGCCGCAAAAGTAATAAGAAGAATGAATCTCGATATTATTCACATTCAAACCGAGATGGGTATTGGTATGTTTGGTAAAATTTTAGCAAAACGATATGAAATACCTTTAGTTTATACGTATCACACAATGTATGCTGATTATACTTATTATGTCACAAGAGGACATTTTGATCGTGCTGCTAAAGCAATCGTCAAAAGATTTTCCAAAACAATGGCGGATTCGTGCTCCGAATTTACTACACCATCTTATAAGACAAAGGATGCTTTAAGAAGTTATGGTGTCAACCGTTATATCAATGTAGTACCGAATGGTATTAATATAAATCAATTTGATCCAAAACAATTTAAAGAACAAGAATTTGTGGAATTTAGAAAAAAACACGGACTGTTAAATAAACGCATTATTTTGTCTTTAGGTAGAATCGCAAAAGAAAAATCCATCGATTTAGTAATTCGAGGTTTTGCTTCGTATTTAAAAGAAACTAACGATAAAGATACGATGTTATTAATCGTTGGCGATGGTCCTGGTAAAAAAGAATTAGAGGCATTATCATTAGAATTAACGATTGCCGAAAGAGTTCTTTTCACTGGGAAAGTGCCACATTCAGAAGTGCCTTTCTATTACGCTCTCTCTGATATCTTTGTCTCAGCTTCCACAAGTGAAACACAGGGATTGACTTATATTGAAGCGATGGCATCACGTACTTTAGTCATATGTCGCTATGATGACAACCTTGCAGGAGTTATCAAAGATGGCGAATCTGGTTATTTCTTCTACGATGAAAAAGGCTATGTGGAGCTTCTGAAAAAACTCCTTTTTATGAATGAAGGATTACGCGAAAAAATAATTGAACGTGCTGCTTTAGAGGCGAATAAATATTCGATTGATGTCTTCTATGAAAATATGCTGGAGGTGTACAAACGTGCCATCCGCCGCAAATGGTAAAGTCGTTGAGGAAATTTTTTTTAGTTCTAATAAAATAAACATTATATTTCGAGATGGTGGTTCTATAAAAATCTCAAAAGACACTTTTTCTCAATTTTTCATATATCAAAACAAGACAATCTCAAATGAAGAATATAATCGAATAATTGCTTATGAAGCGATAGCTAAAAGTCGTGCATATGCGATTAATTTAGCATCTAAACGCCTTTATACTTGTCATCAAATGAAAGAAAAATTAATGAAAAGAGGAATCTTTTCTCATGAGGCAGACAAAATTATTGATGAATTAAAAGAAGCAAAATTATTATCAGATGATAAATATTTAGAAGAAGTTCAATATGAAGGAACTTACAAAGCACAAGGATTTTACAAAGTTCGTCAACGTTTAAAAGACGTGAGCGTTGATTTGAAGGTATTAAAAAAGCAAGTTTATAACGAAGAGGAAGAAGAACATAAAATTCAAGTCGCATATGCTAAAGCTATTAAAATGTACCAAAACAAGTGCAACTTAAAAAAGAAAGATTCAGTATATAAATTTCTTATAAACCGCGGATTTGATAGTGAATTAGTAAGTAAATATACTTCTAAAATAGCTTATAATCGCGAACAAGAGCAAGAAATATTAAGACATGATATTGTCTCGCTTTCGCATAATTTGTCATCGCGCTATAATGAAGATGAATTAAAAGAAGTTTTAATAAAAAAACTTCTGAGTCGAGGTTATCGTCTCGACGATATTAAAGCAGTAATGGAGGAAATATATGAGTAAGTTTGTTAACGAATTTAAAGAAGGGGATAAGCTAGAATTAGAGTTGCTCGTAACTAATGTCACTAAAGGAGTATCTAATGCTGGATCTCCATATCTTTCAATAACCTTACAAGATCGTTCTGGAACTATCGAAGGAAAAAAGTGGGATGTAAGCGAAGCGGATATAGCGGTTGTGCAAACTGGTTTAGTAATTAAAATTATAGCCGATGTGATTGAGTATCGCCAAGTTTTACAACTCAAAATTCTAAGTGTCAGTGAAGTTGATCAAAAAATGGTCGATTTTACTCGTTATTCAATTCCATGCCCTATTGATCCTCACGAGTTAGAAAGAAAATTAAATAACTACATCAAAGACATCAAAAACGACGATTGTCGTGCGATTGTTAATGAAATCGTATTAAATCATTATTCGGAGTTTATTTCCTTTCCGGCGGCTACTAGAAACCACCATGAATTTGCATCTGGATTAATGTATCACACAGTTTCTATGGTTGAGATTGCTCTAATGCTTTGCACGTATTATCCGTCATTAGATCGAGATTTACTAGTATCCGGTGCTATTTTACATGATATTGGTAAGACAAGTGAATTAAGTGGTCCTATAGCCACTAAATATACTTTAGAAGGAAAACTTTTAGGTCATATTACAATAATGGTTTCAGAGATTCGCATGATTGCTGAAAAATTAAATATTACTGGGGAGATTCCGCTTCTTTTAGAGCATATGGTTCTTTCACATCATGGTGAAAAGGAATATGGTTCTCCAATTGTTCCATTAACTAGAGAGGCAGTAATTCTTCATATTATCGATGATTTAGACGCTAAGATGATGATTATTGATAAAGCCTTAGATGCAGTTGAGCCAGGAGAATTCTCATTGAGAGTACAAGCGATGGATGGAAGAACATTCTATAAGCCTAAGAAAAATTAATAAAAAAGCACATTCATAATTGATGTGCTTTTTAAGTTTATAAATTTTTATTAATTTTATTTGCCACTGCTGGAAGATTAAGTTTTTCAATTGCATTAGGTGTAAATTCTAAACGTAAATTATCATTTGAAGAATATCGTGGAATTACATGAATGTGGAAGTGCATCACAGTTTGTCCAGCAACTTCATTAGTATTGATGATAATATTGTTACCACTAGCATGTAAAGATGCAACTTGCGATTGAGCAACACGTTGAGCTACACTGATGGCTTTAGTTAATAAATCTTTTGGGACGAAAAGAAAGTTATCGAAATGCTCCTTAGTGATTACAAGTGTATGGCCTAATGTCGTTTGACTAATATCTAAAAAGGCCAAAATTTCATCATCTTCATAAACCTTATAGCATGGAATTTCACCACGAACAATTTTACAAAAAATACAGTTATCCATAATTTGCTCCTCCTATTAAAGTTCAAAAAAAGGAGGATAGACCTCCTTTTATTTTTTAGTCCTCTTCGAATACTTCACTATAAGTGGAATTAATGTAATCGTAGAATGCTTGATCGTGAATCTCGATATTGAATTCTTTTAGATAGTGAATGATTGAATCTCTCTTATTGGTTGAGTTCTCTGCTAAAATTTCTGCGATTTCAACAGCATCTTTGTCATCTAATTCAGTTAATGAATTGTAGACTGCATCAACGATGACAACATATCTAGTTGAAGAAGATGCATCATAGTGAATAATCTTTGAAGCAAAGTCATTATTATTTTCAACTCTCTCTGGAACTAAGAATTTAATATCATCTTTTCCAGGTGCAGAAACTAAATAACCATTAGTTCTATTGATTTGGTTAGAGAAGATACGATCGGTAATTTTTGAAGGAAGATCATTGATACCATTATTTTTGATAAATAAATCATCTTCAACTAATTCAGTCTTAGCAAGTTCTCTTTCTGCAAGAATGTGACCCATTCTAACCGGATATGTATAACTTCCGGTATATTTTGATTCGAGACTTTCATCTGTGGCTTTTACACCTTTCATGATGTATTCGCCTTTTTCATCTAGGGTTGGATCACCATTTTCATCGACTTCAACAATCTTTGCTAATTCATCGACAATTTGATCTGAAAGGGTATATAAACCATTTTCATTGACAAATTGGATTTCATCTTCGGTCATGGTTGATTCGACACCGGTCCAAATTCTTGCAAGTGAGTCTAAATCAAAGTCAGTAACTTGTGGATTATTAACAAACTTATTAATGAAAGCAGTTAAGGTTCTAGCAGCTTCACCTTTGTGTCCTTCGATTTCTTCAAGAGCGATATATCTTACACGACGCGCATAAGATTTACGTAAACTACTATAATCTTCTTTGAATAAGTATTTAGCAGTCAATTCTTGAATGACAACATCTTTTCTGATGTTTCTTTCAATATAATCACTATAGTCATAATTGAAGATGTCATCGTATTCATCAGTTGGTAGTAAAAGGTGGTTGTCATTTGGTTCCGCTCCGTCAACAGATTTAATATCATAGAGAGAAGCTTTAAGTTCACTAATTAATTTTGATTCTTGGAATAAACCATTGACATCGTAAGAGCCAGATTTAACCTTATCAATCATCTTTTCTTTGCAAAGTTCTTGAATGTGTTCCTCAGTAGTGAAATCTTTGAAAATACCTTTTTCCGGATCTTCAGCAATCATTTTAAGAATAGCATTGAGAATAGTTGAATTGCTTGTACCAGCATCTACTAATTGATCGTAAATCATTTGAATATCATTGCGAAAATATTCGGTGCTATTACCACTAAAGTTAACGAGATTATCGTCAACATTACCAGGTACTGCTTCGATGGTTCCGGCACATCCGACTAATAAGAAGGAAGCCGCTAATGAAAGTAAAATATGTTTCTTTTTCATTTTTGTATCCTCCTATTTACCATATTTAGAAAGGTCTTTATAGATGTTGACGATGTATTCATCATCTTCACCGATGACTTTCTTTTCTTGAATGGATTTTTGTAACATTAACATCTTGAGGTAAGAAGCCCAGCTTTCTTTGTAGCTTTCTTCAGCATTGAACTTACTGCGTTCGATAGAATTTTCCATATATTCAGTAATTAAATCAAGAATTTCTTTTTTGATTTCAACGCCTTCTTTAGCCACTTCTTCTTTAAAGATGCGGTATTTGATATTGCTATCGAATCCTTTGACTTTATCTTCAATTTCATCAGCATTTTCTTGATAAGTACTTCTATCAGAGTCGATGAAAGTAACATATCGTTTGTCACCAGTAACGATATCGGAAGAACCTGGGACATCTGTCGAATAGTAATAGAGTAAGTCAGCATCAGATGCTGTGACTGGTGATTTTTCAATTACGATAAAGTGAAGACCTTGATATCCACTATCACCACTACCACTACCAGCTCTAGTAACTAAAATTGGATTTTGATTTTCATCACAGAGAACTTCGACGTTACCTAAATCCTCACCTAATGAGACGAAACGGCTATCGGAGACTTTATTCTCTAAATCAAAGTCGGCGATTTCATCAGCGGTTGGTTTAAGAATGAAGTTTAAGCCGTGATTATTGAAATAATTGTTAAATAAGATATTTCTTGGGAAATAAGAAGCATTACCATTTTCGATTTGCTTGTACTTACCACTATTGCTATCTCCGTAGAAATCTCCGAAGTAACCTTCTACATCGGCATATTCTTCAAGTTGCATTACTTTTCCAAATGGAATGAAGTTGATATTTTCTTTGCTTAAGACATCAGAAACTTTTAAGTATTCAACATCTTCATCGCTACCGGAAATGACGATATCTTTATCACCTGGAATATCAAGCATTGAGATACGATCGTTATCTTTGTTAGCTTGATTGAAGAATGCATCATATTGAAAAATACCAAATGTGAATTCGTTAACGTAACCAGAATCACGATCCATGATACCTAAGTTACCGAATTTAGAAGCGGAACTACTAGTACTGTTAGCATCGTTTCCATTATCATCACTTTCAGTGAGTGCAACATTACCAAATGTGACGAGGTCACTTGATAACATTTGAGCCACGTGGGAAATTTTCTTCGCGTTGTCTGAAGAGATTTGACCATCGTAGAAACTTGAATTGGCACTGACTTTAACCAAAATATGTCTCACATGATATGGATTCTTTTCTTGAACATATTCGAGAGTTAAATCTTCAAATCTTGTGATTTTTGCGCTTTCAGTTTCATCTTTCTTTACTAATTCTCTTCCTTCATTAGCATCATACCATTTATCTTCAAATTTTGTCTTTTGCTCTTCGAGGATATAGAGTTCTCTAAGTTCGTCGAGATCTTCAACACCTCTTTCGATTAAGATATTTGAAAGTTCGGTACGATATGTGGTTCCGTTTTTATTGGCATTATCAGTAGCTAATTGTGTGACACTATCAATGTAGCCATTAACAACTGATTCAATTGCTTCGGTAACCGGTTCTGCATGGCGAACTAAGACGTCGTAAATTGCATCATAGTAAGCTGCGGCGCCAGATGTAGTTTTGCCATATTCAGCAAATAACTCATCAGCAGTGTAATTTTTATCACCAATCGATACGATTACATCCCGACCTTCGTCATCTTGTTTAGCGGTGATTGTATCACATGAAACAAGAGCACCAAGAGTAATAACGCTAGTCATGGACAACATCAGTAAACGTTTTTTCATGGTTGTTTCTTCCTCCTTCTATAAAAATATAGCATGAATATTCTACAATAAGGTCATAACCATTTCAATAAGAAAAAAACCAAATGCAAAAAAAGTCATAATGGCGATTTGGGCGCAAAAATGTATTTTTTTAATATGGCATTAACAAGTTCAAATAACTTGCATAGTATATCGTGAAAACAAAGGAGGTCGACTATGAATCAAAGCATGGGATATCAACCAGCAACAACGTCTAATTTCTTTGCGTTTATACTCATTTTGTTTATCTTAATAGCGATTATTGGCTGCGTTTGCCAAGGCTAAAAAGGAGGTGCAATTAAATGAATACTAATAACACATTTGCGATTATTTTAGTTTTGTTCATCCTACTCGTTATCGTCGGTTGCGGCGGATGGTTCGGAAACTGCGGTTGTTAAGTTCTTAGGGGCAAAGTCAAACTTTGCTCTTTTTTTATGGAAAAAACCTTAAAAAGTTGATTTTTTTGATAAAATACACCAAGATAAGTTAGTCGATAAATACTTATTTATCGTTAAAATTGTACTATGAAAAACAATAGTGTAGAATAATAACGCTTAAGGAGTCTATCAACATGAAAACATTAGTAATAGAAAATTTACACGTTAATGTCGATGATAAAGAAATTTTAAAAGGTGTGAATCTTACAATTAAAGAAAACGAAACCGTGGCACTTTTAGGCCCAAATGGCCATGGAAAATCAACTTTATTAGCGGCAATTATGGGAAATCCCAGATACAAAGTTACTGAAGGTAAAATTTTATTGGACGGAAAAGATCTTTTGGCAATGTCGGTCGATGAAAGGGCTAAAAGTGGAATATTTTTAGCGATGCAATACCCAAGTGAAGTTCCTGGTGTCGTTAATGCTGATTTTTTGAAGGCAGCTATTAACAGCTGTCGAGAAAAGCCGATTGGACTTTACGAATTTTATCGTCAATTAGAATCTGCTTCAAAAACAATGAACATCTCAATGGAAATGGCAAGTAGATTTTTAAACGAAGGTTTTTCCGGCGGCGAAAAGAAACGTAATGAAATTTTACAACTACTACTTTTAAAACCTGATTTTGCAATGTTGGATGAGATTGACTCCGGACTTGATGTCGATGCTTTAAATTGTGTTTCAGAAGCCATTAACAACATGAAAAATCAATCAACTATTTCGTTTTTGGTAGTGTCTCACTATGCAAGACTTTATCAATTAATCCGGCCGACTCGTACTGCGATTATGATCAATGGTCGCATTGTCATCGAAGGTGGTCCAGAACTAATTTCCCGTATTGATAAAGATGGCTATGAATGGCTTAAATACGAATTGGGAATTGAAATCAAAAAAGAAGATCATGTTGATATGCGCACTACATCTATCGGTTCTTGTGCCGTCAAAGAGACCATCAAAAAATAGGGTGATATTATGATTGATTTGTTGCGTGAAACATTATCGAAAGAAATCGGTGAAAAGAAAGAATTAAGCGAAGAACTTTTCTTTTCCTTTAACGAGGAAATTAACGATAAAGTATGTATCAATTTAGATTTATTAAAAAACAAAAAATTGACAATTGAGTGTCGTAAAAATTGTCATATAAATTTTTTTGAGATTGGTGAAAACAATTCGAACATTCACTATATAATAGGTGAAGATAGTGAAATTAAAATGACTTTATTTTCTTCAAGTAAGGGTGCTAATAAAGTTTATACCTTTGATTTATCTAATAGTGCCAATCTTACTTGCGCATATGCAGATTTTTGTTTCGGAGATGAAAACTTTGAAGTGAATATAAACTTGAAAGGTGAAAATTCCAAAGCGATATGGCGCTTAGCTACTTTAGCTAGCAATGATGATAAAAAAAGAATCTCTGTTTCGTTTAATCATGAAGATATAAACACTTACTCAGAAATGAACAATTACGGCGTTAGCAAAGATGATTCGGAGATTAGATTTTTAGGCACTTCAACCATTAAAAATAAAGCAAAAAAATCTGCTGCGCACCAAAATGCACGCATCATGGTTTTTGATGAAAGATGTAGAGCAGAAGCTGACCCCGTGTTATGTATTGATGAAAATGATGTGGAAGCGAGTCATGCTTCTGTAGTTGGTAAAATTAATGAAGATCATGTATTTTATTTATGTTCACGCGGTTTAAGTGAATCGGAAGCAAAGAAATTAATTACATTGGGCTATTTAAATCCAATTATTGAATTTTTCGATGATGAAAACAGTAAAAATAATATCGCTATTGCGATAGAAAAGAAGGTGTAGCTATGTTTGATGTAGAAAAAATTAGACGAGATTTCCCAATGCTACGTGGTCTTCAGATGCAAGGCAAAAAATTAGTTTATCTTGATAATGCGGCAACTTCTTTTAAACCTTACTCGGTAATTAAAGCTATTGAAAATTATTATTATAACTGCACTGCCAACGCACATCGTGGCGATTATGATTTGTCCCACGAAGTCGATGAACTATATGAAAATTCTCGTGCTAAGGTAGCTAAATTTATCGGAGCAAAAAGATCTGAAGTTGTATTTACTTCTGGGGCCTCGATGTCACTTAATTTAGTTGCTTATGGTTATGGAGTTAAGTATCTTAAAGAGAATGATGAGATTCTTTTAACTGAAGCAGAACACGCTTCAAATATTTTACCATGGTTTAAAGTGGCAGAAATTACTGGTTGCAAGATTAAATATGTTCCTCTTGATGAAGATGGAAGATTAACACTCGAAAATGTTAAAAAAACTATTACATCAAATACTAAAATTATCGCTGTCGCACATGTGACAAATGTTATGGGATATATAATTGATGTTAAAAGCATCGCCGAACTCGCCCATCAAAATGGTTCAATTTTAGTGGTAGATGGTGCTCAAAGTGTTCCTCATATGAAAATTGACGTCAAAGATTTAGATTGTGATTTCTTGTGTTTCAGCGGTCATAAGATGTGTGGCCCTACTGGAATTGGTGTTTTATACGGGAAGTATGAATTACTTGACAAGATGGATCCATTGCTTTCTGGCGGTGGCATGAATACTCGCTTTGATATGTGTGGAGATGTCGGTTTACAAATACCGCCTTTAAAGTTTGAAGCGGGAACTCAAAATATCGAAGGTGCAATCGGTTTAGCAGCGGCTGTTGAATATTTAGAAAACATTGGCATGCAGCAAATCGAGCAATATGAAAATCAATTGCGAACATATGCTGTAGAGAAGATGAAAGAAATTGAAGATATAACCATTTATAATAGCAAAGCTGAAACCGGCATTATTACTTTCAATCTTAAAGGTGTTTTTGCTCAAGATGCCGCTTCTCTATTAAACTCTAAAGGCGTATGTGTTCGTTCTGGACAACATTGTGCGAAAATCCTAATGGAAAGACTACAAACATTAGCTACATTAAGAGCAAGTATTTATTTTTATAACACTAAAGAAGATATCGATATCTTTATCGAAGCTTGTAAGAAAGGTGGTGACTTCCTCGATGCATTTTTCAATGACTAACGAGATGATGAGAGAAATCATTATGGATCATTATCAAAATCCACGTAATAGACGCGAAGAAAACGATGAAACATATAAAACAGTTTTTATGGATTCAACCTCTTGTATCGATAAAATTTATATACAGGCTAAAATTATTGACGATCGTCTTGTTGATGTATGTTGGCATGGTGTTGGTTGCGCTATTTCGACTGCTTCAACTTCGATTATGACCGAATTATTGTTAAATAAAAGTGTTCTAGAAGCGGAAGATATTATAGCTAACTATATGCATATGATTCATGAAGAAGAATATGATCCAGAAAAACTTGATGAAGCGATTGTTTTTATGAATACTTCAAAACAAGCAGCGCGTATTAAATGCGCTACTATCGGTTGGAATGGCATGAAACAAATTTTAGGAGATGACGACCATGAATAACGAAGAATACAAATATGGTTTTCATAATGAAGATGTGTCGATTGCTAAAACTGCTATCGGTCTTAATGAAGACATCATAAAAGAAATCTCAAGATATAAAAAAGAACCGGAATGGATGCTTGAATTTCGTTTAAAAAGTTACCATAAATTTTTGGAGATGAGTCTTCCATCTTACGGACCAAATTTGTCTCAACTAGATTTTAATTCATACACATACTTTATCCGCCCTAGTGACAAAGAAGAAAACAGTTGGGATGAAGTTCCTGAAACAATTAAAGAAACTTTCTCTAAACTTGGAATTCCTCAAGCCGAACAAAAATATTTAGCTGGTGTTTCTACTCAATATGAGTCTGAAGTAGTATATCATAATATGCTAAAAGAAGTAGAAGAAAAAGGAGTTATTTTCCTTTCGACTGATACTGCTTTAAAAACTTGCCCTGAATTATTTCAAAAGTACTTTAGTTCGGTTGTTAGTTATGATGACAATAAATTTGCGGCTTTAAATGGAGCTGTTTGGTCTGGAGGATCATTCATTTATGTTCCCAAAGGAGTAAAACTAGAAAAACCCTTGCAATCTTATTTCAGAATTAATAATGAAAAAAGCGGTCAATTTGAACGCACTTTAATCATCGTTGATGAAGGTGCTTATGTGCACTATGTAGAAGGATGTACTGCTCCCATTTATTCTAAAGAATCACTTCATGCGGCTGTTGTTGAAATCGTTATTTTAAAAGGTGCAAAATGCCGTTATTCAACGATTCAAAACTGGTCTAATAATATCGTAAATTTAGTTACCAAAAGAGCATTAGTACAAGAAGATGGAATGATGGAATGGATTGATGGTAACATCGGAAGTCAATTAAATATGAAATATCCTTGTTGCGTTTTAGCGGGGCCGAGAGCTAAAGGTACCTGTATCTCTATCGCGGTTGCCGATCGCCTTCAAGAACAAGACGCAGGTGCTAAAATGATACATTTAGCAGAAGATACAACCTCATCTATAATTTCTAAATCTGTTGTAAAAAGAGGCGGAGTTGCCAATTATCGAGGTAAAGTATTCATTTCGAAAGATGCTAAGAATTCTAAAGCTCATGTCGAATGTGATACTTTGATTTTAGATGATTATTCTAAGTCTGATACAATTCCAACAAATATCGTTGCTAATAATACGTCATTCTTGGAACATGAAGCGACAGTCAGCAAGATTAGTGAAGATCAATTATTCTATTTAATGAGTCGTGGACTCAGTGAAAAAGATGCTACTCAAATGATTATTATGGGATTTATTGAACCATTCTCAAAAGAGCTTCCAATGGAATATGCGGTTGAATTAAATCAACTAATTAAGATGGATATGGAAGGAAGCATCGGATAATGATGTACGATGTAATTGTAGTTGGCGGTGGTCACGCTGGAATGGAAGCGGCTTTTGCTGCTAGTCATATGGGCATGAACACTTTGCTTTTAACGTTGAATAAAAAGATGATGGCTAATATGCCATGCAATCCTTCTATTGGTGGTTCGGCAAAAGGAATCGTAGTTCGTGAAATCGATGCTTTAGGTGGTATGATGGGTATCGCTGCTGATCACGAATACCTTCAAATGAAAATGCTTAACACAGGAAAAGGTCCGGGTGTCCAATGCTTAAGAGCTCAAGAAGATAAATTGACTTATCCTCGTTATATGCAAGAATTAGCCGAAAACACTAAAAATCTGACAATTTTAGAGAAGATGGTCATTGATCTTTTACATGATGATAAAAAAGTCTATGGTGTTATTACCAAAGATGGAACTTTCGAATCTAAAACAGTGATTCTTACTACTGGTACTTACATGGAAAGCGAAATCCTTATTGGTCATAAAGCTAAAAGTGGTGGACCAGATGGAGAGAATCCATCTTTAGGATTGTCACCAAATCTTAAAAAGATGGGAATTGATATATTTAGATTGAAAACCGGTACACCACAGCGTATAAAAAAAGATTCAATTGATTATTCAGTTTTAGAACCTCAATATGGAACTGAAGGTAAATTGGCATTTTCCTATGAAACTGGAGATTATATACCATTAGAAAAGCAAATTGTATGCTATTTAACATATACTAATGAAAAAACTCATCAAATCATTCGTGATAATTTAGAAAAATCGGCGATGTATGGTGGAATTGTAAAGGGTGTTGGACCAAGATATTGCCCAAGTATTGAAGATAAAATAGTTCGTTTTGCGGACAAACCACGACATCAATTATTTCTTGAACCGGAATCTAGATTAACTGATTCAATTTATCTTCAAGGCTTTTCTACTTCGATGCCAGAAGATGTTCAATTACAGATGGTAAGATCTTTAAAAGGATTAGAACACGCCGAAATTTTAAAGTATGCCTATGCAATTGAATATGATGCGATCGTTCCAACCCAATTTGATCACACTTTAGAAATCAAAAAATGGCCAGGATTATTTTGTGCGGGACAAATATGTGGCACTTCCGGATATGAAGAAGCTGCAGGTCTTGGTTTGATGGCAGGTGTTAATGCTAGTTTAAAAGTGCAAGGTAAAGAGCCTTTGATTTTAAGACGCGATGAAGCTTACATTGGTGTTATGATAGATGATTTAGTTTTAAAAGGTACACAAGAACCATATCGTCTTCTTTCTTCAAGAGCGGAATATCGCCTTTTGATGCGTCACGATAATGCTGATTTGAGACTCACAGAACATGGTTATAATATCGGTTTAATAAGTGAAGAACGTTATCAAAAATTTCTAGATAAAAAAGAAAAATTGTCAGTAAATGAAAAAATATTAAAATCAACCTATCTTTCTGATAGTAAAGAGCTTTTAGAATATTTAAAAGAATTAGGCTATAGCGATTTTAAAGCGGGAACTTCGGCCGCTAATTTATTGAAAAGACCATTAGTTAAATATAATCGTTTAAAAGAATTTGTTCCAAACCTTTTAGATCTAAATGATACTGCTACAACTCAATTAGAAGTTAATATAAAATACGAAGGTTATATTGAAAAACAAAAGAAAGATGCTGAAAGATTAATTAAGATGGAAAGCATTGCTATTCCGGTAGGTTTAGATTTTAATAATCTTGAGGGGTTAGCTTTAGAAGCACGCCAAAAACTTACAAAATTTCAACCGAAGAATATTGGTGAGGCATCTAGAATCAGTGGTATTAATCCAAGTGATATTGCAATGTTATTAATTTATGTAAAGAGGTATCAACATGAATGAGATTCATTTTAAAGAAGCGTTAAAACAAATTGGAATTTCTTTAGATGGATTTCAATTTTTAAATTTCAAGAAATACATGATAATGCTTCAAGAAAAAAATAAAGTTATGAATCTTACTTCAATAGATGATGAAGAAGGTATTTATGAAAAGCATTTTTATGATAGTTTATTAGTGGTTCCGCATTTAATTAGAGAAACTAAACTAGAAATTGCTGATATTGGAAGTGGTGCAGGTTTTCCAGGTATTCCTTTAGCTATTGTTTTAAAAGACTATCATTTTACATTAATCGAACCAACTAAAAAAAGAGCGTTGTTTCTCGAAGATGTTATTCGTGAATTAGATTTGACAAATGTTACAGTAATCGCGGAAAGAAGTGAAGATTTACTGCCATCATATTGTGAGTATTTTGATGTTGTTACATCTCGTGCGGTTGCAAAGTTACAAATTCTTTTAGAATTATCTTTTCCACTTCTAAAGGTTGGCGGTTTTCTATTAGCGCTAAAAGGAAAAAACGCTCAAGAAGAAATTGAAGAATCAAAGCATGCTCTTTATGAGTTACATGGTGAAGTAAACTTAGTGGATAAACTTTTTCTACCGACCAATAATGAGGAAAGAAATAATTTAATTATTTATAAAAAATGTAAAACTTTAGATAAATATCCGCGAAATTATTCCCAAATTAAAAAAAATCCGCTTTAATATAAAGTGAAGTAAAAAAGTAGGTACAATGCATGACAACGATTATCGCAATTAGCAATCAAAAAGGAGGAGTCGGTAAAACTACGACTTCTATATCTCTTGCATCTTCTCTAGTGCAATTAGGTAAAAAAGTATTGCTCATTGATTTTGATCCACAAGGAAATTGTTCAAGAGGTGTTGGTGTTGATCCAACCAGTTTGAATAAAACTATTTTTGAT
This sequence comes from uncultured Bacilli bacterium, assembly GCA_947595215.1. GTDB lineage: Bacteria > Bacillota_I > Bacilli_A > RFN20 > CAG-449 > CANQAG01. The sequence goes on along the minus strand of CANQEO010000002.1, from coordinate 19,809 downwards.
GTACTGGTAAATGATTACGATATTAATCGCGTTATTAAAAAGACAGCGATGAAAAATCTTGATATCGTTCCTGCTAATTTGAAATTATCAGCTACTGAAGGTTCAATTAATGGCACAAACGATGGCTTTTATCTTTTGAAAAAGCATCTTGGTAATATTGTCGCCGATTATGATTATATGTTTATCGATTGTCCGCCTTCTTTAGGGTTTTTAACTGTTAACGCTTTATGTGCAGCGGATAAGGTGCTTATTCCTGTCCAATGTGAATACTTTGCTTTAGAAGGTGTATCTCAAGTTTTATCCTCTATTGCTAAAGTTCAAAGCAAATATAATGAATCTTTGGAGATTATGGGATTTTTGCTTACAATGTATGATCCGCGTACAAGGCTTGCTACTGAAGTTACTACAGAGATTAGAGGATTATTTAGAGAGAGAACTTTTACCACTCAAATTCCTAGAAATATTTCTTTAGCGGAAGCGGCTGCAAAAGGTAAACCTATTAACATTTTTAAACCTACTGCTTCTGGTAGTGTCGCATACTTATCTTTAGCTAAGGAGATTATAAATGGCTAAAAAGAGTAGCGTTATACAAAATACCTCATTAGCTAATCTTATCGAACAATATCAAAATGATGATTTGTTTGAAGTCTTAAATCAAAATTTTGAAAAAGAAACAATTATTAAAGTTGCATCTAAAGATGTTACTATGAATCCGCTATGTAAAAACTACGTTGTTGATGAAGATGAAGTTAAAGATTTAACAAATTCAATTTTAAAAAATGGAATCTTGGTTCCTCTATTAGCTAGAAAAATAGAAGATAAATATGAAATTATTTCTGGATGTCAAAGATACTTTATTGCCAAAAAGTTAAATTTAAAAGAAATTCCTTTAAGAGTTAGGCCAATATCCGATGAACTAATGGTTTATATGGTACTTAAACATAATTCAAACGATAGCAAAGTTTCTATATTAAATAAAGCATATGCTTATAAAGCGGCCACAAAAAAATTTGGAATCAGCCGTAATGATATCGCAATTATGACTCATCAATCGGTCAGTCAAATTACTAATTCGATTAGATTATTAAAATTATCTAAACATGTGCTGGATGAATTAAAAAAGGGTCATATTAGTTTTGGTCATGCTCGAGTTCTTGTGGTTCTTGATGAAAAAACTCAAGAAGAAGTATTAACAAAAATAATAGATAAAAGATATTCGGTTCGTCAACTTGAAGATTACATTTCATCTATTAATGGAACTGATGAGTTCATAGACCTTAAAAAAAAGTTAGAACAAAAATTTAATTCTAATGTGCGTTTTACGAAAAATAAAGTATCATTTAGTTTTAAAAATAAAAATGATTTAGAAAAATTCTGCGATGTTTTAATTAAAAAGAGCATTATTTAGTAGCTCTTTTTAATTTGTTTAAAAAATAAACCAGCTATATTTAATATAATAATAATTTTAATAATTTTTAAATATTTCATTAGAATGTTGAATGAAAAAAGTTCTTAAAAAAATAATTTATAAATATAGTGAAGTATGAAGAAAATCATTTTATTATTGTCGCTACTTATTACACTATTTTCTTTCCAAACTACTAGTGTTGCAAAAGCGGAAACTAGTTTTTATGCTCGTAACTATATTGTTATGGATGCATATTCGAGAGAAGTACTTGAAGGAAAAGATATTAAGAAATCATATTCTGTAGCCTCTATATCTAAAATTATGACAGCGATAATCGCTTTAGAAAGTGATAAACTTTTTAATATTATCGAGGTTGATGATATAATCAATACAATTGAGGGATCATCTTTATATTTATCAATAGGAGATAAAATAACAATAATTGATTTAGTATATGGCTTAATGTTAAGAAGTGGAAACGATGCTGCAGTTTTAATTGCAAAAAATGTTGCAGGAGATGTTCAACGTTTTGTTTCAATAATGAATACAAAAGCTCAAGAAATCGGCATGAAAAATACAACATTTAATAATCCTTCCGGACTTGACATTTTTGATGCTGGGAATATTTCATCTTGTTATGATATGGCATTATTAATGTCATATTGTATGGAAAATGAGTTATTTCAAGAAATAGTAAGAACTAAATCATATAAAAACAATATTAAAGGAGTTTGGGAAAATAAAAATAAGCTTTTAAAGCAATATAAATATTGTATTGGTGGTAAAACAGGATATACAAGAAAGGCTAAAAGAACTTTAGTTACTACTGCACAAAAAGATGATCAAAGACTTATTGTTGTAACGTTTGATTGTGGTAGTGATTTTTCGTTTCATCGTTCTTTGTATGAAAAAATTTTTAACAATTATATTTATTTGATTTATTTGAATATCGGTAAAAATTATATTGATGAATATGTAATTGAAAGTGATAAAGTAATCGGAATGAGAATTTCTTATGAAGATTTAGAAGGTGGAATCAAAATCTATCATATTAATATCGACAATAATAGCGTTACCATAATGTTTTCAACACCTGACAAAATGTTAAATGGGGGCGAATTTGAAGGTGTTAGATTAATTAATCAATAATTTAATCATTTTGGTTGCTAAAATTTGTTTTTTAGGTGTATCATAAATATACACCCCACTCGGGTGTATGGAGATAGTGTATGACAAAAGAAAGAGAAAATGCTTTTAAACAATTAAAAACTGTACGCGGTCAAATTGAAGGAATCATAAAAATGATTGAAGATGGAAGATATTGTATTGATATTTGCAATCAAATCCAAGCAGCGACTGCAATTTTGAAAAAAGCGGAAATCCTGATATTAGAAGGTCATATCAAAGGATGCGTTCAACAAGCTTTTGCTAGTGGTAACGCTGATGACAAAATCGAAGAAATTACCAGGTTATTAGGTAAAGCATTATGATAGAAAGAAGAATTGAAGTAACTGGAATGACTTGTTCGGCTTGTGCAAATACGGTCGAAAAGGCATTAAGAAAAGTGGATGGAGTAAAAAACGCTGAAGTTAATTTAATTACTAACTCTGCAAAAGTGACTTTTGAAGAAACTAAAACATCTATTAATGAAATAGAACAAGCGGTCATTAAAGTTGGTTATGGAATTAAAAAGAAAAAAACTTTCGATACAACATCAAAAGATTTGAAAACATATGATGAAACTGAAAAGCAAATGAAAGTTCGCCTTATAGTTTCAATAGTATTTTTCGTAATTTTAATGTATGTGGCAATGGGACATATGGTAGGTATACCTTTACCTCCATTTATGGATGGAGAAGAAAACATTATTACGTTCGCGTTTGCTCAATTTCTAATAGTACTTCCCATTATATATTACAATCGTCAATATTTTATTTCGGGATTTAAAAAATTAGTTCATCGCGCTCCAAATATGGATAGTTTAGTAGCGCTTGGTGCCAGTGCCGCTATGATATACGGAATATTCGCGATTTGTCGGATTGGTAATGCTTTAGCGACAAACGATATGGCTACTGTTCATATGTATCATATGGATCTTTATTTTGAATCTGCAGGAACAATATTAACTTTAGTTACAATCGGAAAATATTTAGAAAGCAGATCAAAAAAGAAAACCAGTGAGACTTTAGATAAATTACTTAATCTTACACCTAAAACAGCACTCAAAGTTGTTGATGGAAATGAAATTGAAGTACTGGTAGATGAAATCGCAATCGGAGATATTTTAATTTGTAAACCAGGAATGATAGTGGCTTGTGATGGAACGATTTTTGAAGGGGAATCTACCATCGATGAATCAATGATAAGTGGTGAAAGTATACCAGTTTATAAAAGTATAAATGATCATGTCGTATCTGGTTCTATTAACACTCTAGGAACATTTAAATATCGTGCTGATAAAATTTGTTCAGATTCAACTGTAGCTACTATTGTTAAATTAGTTGAAGAGGCGGCTTCATCAAAAGCACCAATATCAAGACTTGCCGATAAAATCAGTGGCATCTTTGTTCCGGTGGTAATGAGTATTAGTATTATCGCTCTAATTGTTTGGTTAATAGTTGGAGCAAGTGTTGAGTTTAGTTTATCAATCGCTATTTCAGTATTAGTTATTAGCTGCCCTTGTGCCTTGGGTCTAGCAACACCATTAGCAATTATGGTTGGTACAGGAGTTGGAGCTAATAATCATATTCTATTTAAATCAGCTGTCGCTTTAGAAAATTTACATAATGTTTCATGTGTGGTATTTGATAAAACTGGAACGATTACAGAAGGTAAACCGAAAGTTCAAAGAATAGAGATATTTAATGATTTAAATATAGAAGAAATTCTTTCTATTATATTAGGATTGGAAGAAAAGTCATCACATCCTCTAGCTTCTGCAGTAATAGAGTATGCCAATATTAAAAACATTGCTTCGAAAGATATAGAAAAGTTTGAAACGATCGTCGGGAAAGGCGTTAAAGGATTCTACAATAATCATGAATACTATTGTGGAAGTATATCATTAGCAAAAGAAAAGAATGTGAATTGCGATCTTAAAGTTATAAATGAAATGACTGAAGCGGGTATGACTTTGCTACTTTTATTTGACAATAAAAGTCTTTTAGGTGCTATAGGTGTTTCAGATAGCATTAAAGCAACAAGTAAGCAAGCAATAGGTTGGTTGAATTCAAAAAATATCAAAACTATAATGCTCACTGGAGATAATAAAAAGAGTGCTCAAGTTATCGCTGATCAAATCGGTATAGATGAAGTAATAAGTGAAGTATTACCAGCAGAAAAAGAAAGAGTTATCGCTACTTTGCAGCAAAATGGTAATAAAGTAGCAATGGTTGGAGATGGAATAAATGACTCTATTGCTCTAACTAAAGCTGATATTGGAATTGCGATCGGTGCAGGTTCAGATATTGCAATTGATGCTGCTGACATCATCTTAATGAGAAGTGATTTAATAGATGTAGTCGATGCGATTAGATTAAGTAAAAAGACACTTAATAATATTAAAATGAATTTATTTTGGGCGTTTTTTTACAATATAATCGGAATTCCTTTAGCTGCTGGTGTATTATATCAAATTTCAGGGATAAAACTAAATCCGATGATTGCAGCATTAGCAATGAGTTTATCAAGCATTTGTGTATGTCTTAACGCACTAAGAATTAGGTTATTTAAACCATTAGGTAATAAGGAGGTAAAGAAAAGTATGGTTACAAAAACATTTAAAGTCGAAGGTATGATGTGTGAACATTGTGTCAAACATGTTAAAGAAGCACTGCTTACAATCGATGGGGTCGTATCAGTCGATGTTGACTTAAAATCAAAAGTAGTCAAAATGGAATCTAAAGATGAAACAAAAAATGAATTGATATCACAAAAGATTTCTGAAGCCGGTTACAAGGTCACTTTTTAATTTTATTTAAAATAGTTTCATCGGATTTCTAAATCTCTTATAATTTCAATTAGGAGTATAATTCGATGAGCTATTTTTTATTTGAAGTTTTTGGAATCGAGTTCGAATTAAATTTGTCATTAGTAATCACCTTTATTACGGGGATATTATTTGGTGTTACATTAACTTTTTTAATTTATCTTTATAGTGTTCTAATTTCACTTAGAAAAACACGTTATATCATCGATAACGCTAATAAGAATATTAAAGATCAAGAAATACTTAATTTAATAGAGAATTACAAGCAAGAATATAAGCGAAGAATAAAAACCGAAGAATTAAAAGATGATGCTTTAGTTTCCTGCATAAAAGAATTAGTTTATCAAATTGCATCTTGGCATCATCCAAAATCGAAAAAACCAGTTGCTGAATTAACGATTGATGAACTATTGCTGTTAAGCAAATATATCACTGAAAGAATAGAAGAAATATTTTCGAAAAAATTGATAAGAATCTTTCGGAAAATGAAATTATCGACTATTCTTTCATTCGTGGAGACAACAAATTCTAAACCTGTTAAAGAGGTAAAGAAACATAATGTGCCCGAGAAGATAAAAACAGTTTCTTCTACTTTAAATTTATTTAATCCATTTCACTGGATGAAAAAAGCTGTTGTGGATACCTCGATATCGATGATTACAAACAAAATCTGTTTATTAGTAATTCAACTTAGCGGTGAAGAAGCTTATAAAGTGTTTTCGCGTAAAGTATTAATTGATGAAAATGAAACATATAAAAAACTATTAGAAGAAGTGCAAGAAGATATTAAACGAGAAAATAAAGAGGCTAAAGTGCTAGAAAAGCAAAAGAGAAAAACTGAAAGGCAAGTTAACAAATCGAAGAAGTCAACCAAAAAAGTTGCCTCTTAGCAAATTTATAAATAAATTAAAATGAAAAAGATTATACCATTCTGCTGATTTAATGTTAATTGATAAAGTAATTGGAAATAAATTTGAAATGTTGCTGTATCGATTTTATAGAAACTTCATAAATTGTGAGTGCTTTTTAATTATGAAAGCATAAATAGTTCTTATATTTACATTAAAATCATCTATTTATATAGGTGATTTTTTTATGAATAAAATTTGGATTGGAATCATTGTACTATCAATAATATATGGATTAACTACTGGAAGATTTGATTCGTTAGCAAATGGCATTTTAGCGTTACCTGAAAAAGGTTTAAATCTAGTTTGTACTTTGGTATTTTCGGCTTGCTTTTGGAATGGGATTATGATGATCATGTATGATAGTGGTCTTATTGATAAAGTAGCTAAAGCATTAAATCCATTATTAAATCTAATTCTTCCAAATTTAAAAGATGAGGAAGCTCGAAAATATATCGCATCTAATATAGCTGCTAATATGTTTGGATTAGGGTTTGCGGCGACACCAAGCGGATTAAAAGCGATGAAGCGATTAAAAATAATTTCACCTGAAGATGAGAAAACTGCTTCTGATGAAATGGTAACATTTTTAATATTGAATACTGCCGGAGTTACATTGATACCTACTACAGTAATGGCAATTAGGCATAGTTATGGTTCGGCTAATCCTACAGATTTTATAATATTTGGAATTATAGGGACAGTATTATCTTGTATATCTGGATTGTTGTTGGATAGATACTATCAAAAGAAGGCATTGAAAAAGAAAAAATAAACTATATAAGATTTTACATAATTGCATCTTTTTATTACTGCGATTTTATTGTTTTACTATAAAAACATTAAACTAGATGACGAGATAAATATTTTTATATAGAAATTTAAGAATTTACGTTTGAGAAAAATATATAAGATTTATAGATTATTATACTCAACATTTTAACATTGAAAATTTAAACATGAAAAATAGATTTAATTCAAAATTTGCATATCTATTTATTTAAAAAACTTTATTGCAATAATTTAAAAATAATTTAGCTGCTTTTGAGAAGATATGGTATTTCTTCCAAGCAAAGTATAATTCAGCATTGATTTGAGGATCAAATGGACGAAATATTAAGTTCTCATTTGTCACCTCATGAAGATTACTTAAAGAGACTGCGTATCCAATCTTTTCTTCTACCATCAAAGAAACATTATATAGAAGATTATATGTTGAAATAATATTTAATTTATTAAATTCATTTCCTAACCAATTAGATAACTCATTACGATTTAGTGCTTGACGTGGACAAATAATTGGTAAATTTTCTAAATCATGTGGAGAGATAGTTTTTTTATTTGCTAAAGAATCATCACTTCTAACTAGTAATCCCCAAGTATCATATGATGGTAATTTAAAGTAGTTATAACGATCAAGATTAGTGTTTCCAACAAATAATCCAAAATCGACTAATCCCTTATCGAGCCTTTCGGAAACATCTTCATCGTTTCCACTATATAAATGAAAATGAATATCTGGATAATTAGCATTTATTTTTTTCATAATCTTAATTATTTCGCGCATTCCTTGCGTTTCACCACATCCGATATAAACATCACCTTTTATGGTAGTTTTGTTAGACTGAAGCGCTGTTTCCGTTTTTTCTGCTAAATCTACAATTTCTTGCGCACGTTGACGAAGATACATTCCATCTTCAGTTAAAGTTGTTTTTCTTTTACCACGTTCAAATAGTTTAACACCCAATTCTTTTTCTAAATCAATAAGTTGTTTTGATAAAGTAGGTTGACTTATATGTAGTTGCTTAGCAGCAGAAGTTATATTTTCTTCTCTTGCAACGGATAAGAAATATTTTAGTACTCGTATTTCCATTTTTTTACCTCAATATTAATATATAAATTATCATAATTAAAAACTATAATAAACTATAAAAAATAAGTATTTGTTATATTCATTATCGTGAAATATACTATTAGTATAAGGAGTTTATCAAATAAGATTAAAAGGAAGTTGAAGAATGCGTTATGTTAGGCAGTCATATTTAAAATAGTGATTTGTTTACAAACAAAAAGATGAGATAACCAAAATCACAATTAGACAAAAGGAGAGAATAACTGAAATGTATTTATCGCTTTATGGAAATAAAATAGAAGTAAAACTTTCTAAAAATTCAACTACAAAATCACTTATAGAATTATTAAAGCAAGGTGATATAACTTATTATGCTGATGATTATGGTAACTTTGAAAAAGTTGGAAATATCGGACATAATTTACCTCGAAATGATATTCAAATTACAACTAAACCAGGTGATGTGATTTTGTATCAAGGTAATCAAATATGCTTATTTGTAAAAAGTAACTCCTGGTCTTATACCCGTTTAGGGAAAATAAATGGCTTTACTATTTCTGAACTCAATGACTTATTAGGGATTGGAAGAGGAAGTACACAAATAACTATTAGTTTAGAATAATTAGGAGAAATACAAAATGTCATACGGATATATAACACAACTTGATAAAGGTGTTGAAAGGAAACACGTGCGTTACAATAATCGCTTTGGTTTAGCGATTGCTGCGGATGTTTATATACCAAAAAATATAGATAAGACTAAAAAACATCCTGCACTTATTGTAGGTGCTCCATATGGAGGAACAAAAGAACAAGGACCATGTATTTATGCAAATGAACTTGCAAAACGAGGATTTATCGTTTTAACATTTGATCAATCATTTATGGGTGAATCAGGTGGAGAACCGCGTAATGTTTCTGATCCTGCAATCTTTGTTGAAAATTTTTCTGCGGCAGTTGATTATCTTGGTGTGAAAGAACAACTTGTTAATAGAAACAAAATTGGTGTTATCGGAATCTGTGGCTCTGGAGGATTTGCTTTATCGGCCGCACAATGTGATCTTAGAATTAAAGCGGTTGCCACTGCAAGTATGTATGTTATGACAGATGCAGCTCGCCTTGGTATGAATAAAAATCAAATAAAGAAATATAAAGAACAACTATCATTACAACGTTGGAAAGATATGGAAAACGGATATCCTGAATATCGTCCAAGTTTTCCAGAGGTACCTTTTGATAAAGTTCCAAAAGATGTTGAAGAGCCAGCGGCAGAATGGTTGCGCTTTTATGCGGTTAAACGAGGACATCATCCAAATGCACGAGGTGGTTTTACTACAACCAGTGATATCTCAATGATGAATTTTAATTTATTAGATCATATTGAAGAAATATCTCCTCGTCCGATTTTGATGATTATCGGCGATAAAGCACATTCTAAATTCTTCAGTGAGAATGTTTATAAAAAGGCATTAGAGCCAAAAGAATTATATATTGTAAATGATGCTGAACATATTGACTTATATGATCGAGTGGATAAAATCCCATTTAATAAACTTGAAAACTTTTTTATTGAACATCTCAAATAAGTAAGAGAAAATTATAGTAGTACATCAAAAGAAACTATTGGGCCAAAAAGATAGCTAAAATGAATTTGTCCTACTATCTAATACTTAGGAGATAAATATGGAAAAAATTAAAAATCAATTTTTAACAGGTGAGCGTAGGCTCTTTTTTGGCAAGGATCTTTATATTGAAAATACCACTTTTACTGATGGTGAATCTCCTTTAAAAGAAAGTTCAAATATTCATTTATATAAATGTTCTTTTGGCTGGAAATATCCACTTTGGTATTCGAAAAATATTGAAATGATAGAATGTCATTTTGCTTTAATGGCACGCGCAGGAATTTGGTACACTGATCACATATTGGTTAAAGATTGCATTATAGAAGCTCCAAAAACATTTCGCCGTGCTACAAATATCACACTTGAAAATATTTCTTTTTTAAATGCTGCTGAAACATTATGGAATTGTAAAAACATTAAAATGAAGAATGTAAGTGCCAAAGGAGATTATCTAGCCTTAAATTGTGAGAATATGGAAATTGATCATCTTGATTTAGATGGTAATTACGCATTTGATGGAGCAAAAAATGTTGTCATTCGAAATTCTAAATTACTTACTAAAGATGCGTTTTGGAATAGTGATAACATCACAGTTTATGATTCATTCATTTCGGGAGAGTATCTTGGATGGAACGCTAGAAATTTAACCTTAATTAACTGTACAGTTGAGAGTTTACAAGGTCTATGTTATAGCGATAACCTGGTGATGAAAAATTGTAAAATGGTGAATACTACGTTGGCGTTTGAATATTCGACAGTTCAAGCTGATATTATTGGTGGTATCGATAGTGTTTTAAATCCGTCATCAGGTAGAATTTGTGCTGATACAATCGGTGAATTAATTATAGATAAAGATCGCGTGTCTCCGGAAAAGACTGTGATAATTTGCCGTGGTGATCAAGATACAAAATGAGGAAAGAGAAAAGATATGTATAATTTTGATAAATTAATAAATAGATTAAATACAAATTCATTAAAATGGGATGTAAAAGAAAACGAACTGCCCATGTGGGTCGCGGATATGGATTTTATGACCGCTCCTGAAATTATCGAGGCGCTTGCTCATCGAGTAGAACATGGTATTTTTGGCTATACAATTATTCCGGATCAATGGTATGATGCAATTATTTCTTGGTGGGAAAGACGCCATCAATTTCATATTGAAAAAAATTGGTTACAATTTTGCACTGGAGTAGTTCCTGCGATTTCTTGTATTGTTAAAAGAATTACAAATATTGGTGATAATGTCGTTGTGTTAACACCTGCGTATAATATCTTTTTTAACTCAATTGAAAATAGTGGAAGACATGTTTTAGAGTGTCCGCTAACTTACAATAATGAAAAATATAGCATTGATTATGATACATTGGAGAAAGCGCTTGCTAATCCACTTACAACCATGTTGATTTTTTGTAATCCCCATAATCCGACAGGAAATATTTGGACAAAAGAAGAAATTTTAAAGATAGGTGCTTTATGCAAAAAAAATAACGTTATTGTGCTTTCTGATGAAATTCATTGTGATTTAATATCACCAGGATATAGTTATACACCATTTGCTTCTGTTTCAGAAGAGTGTATGAACAATAGTATCACATGCATCTCTGCAAGCAAGGCATTTAATATTGCTGGTCTTCAATCGTCATCAGTTTTAATTCCTAATCAAAGTATTCGTGACAAAATTATTAGAGGACTTAATAGCGATGAAGTGGCAGAGCCAAATTGCTTTGCGATAGAAGCTACTATTACCGCTTTTAATCACGGGGAAAAATGGTTAATAGAATTACTCGAATATATAAATCAAAATCGTAAAATTGTGAAGAATATTATTAAAAATAATATTCCGGAGATTTCCATAGTAGATAGCAACGCAACTTATTTGATGTGGCTTGATTGTAGTAAAATCACAAACGATTCTGATGAGTTGTGTGAATTTATCCGCGAAAAAACTGGATTAATTCTCTCATCTGGAAAACAATTCAGAGGAAATGGATATAAGTTTTTACGTTTGAATATCGCATGTAATAAATTGCAATTAGAGGATGGCTTATCTAGATTTATAGAGGGAATCAGAGAATATAAAAAACAAAGATAAAAACAAATAAGGAAAGATTATTTATCTAAGATCGAGCTGCGAAAAACACAAATTTAAAAATCTATTATCGTAATGTTAGCTTTATAGACATATATGCCAAATAAATTATAAATTTATCGAAACATTTTATTTTTTTCAAATTTGTATTAATATTAAAATGATAATAGGAGTATTTATGAAGAAAAAAAATTATCTTTTATTAATGTTATTATCACTTACAATGGTCGGTTGCAGCATTCAAAATTTAAATATAAATCATCGCTATTCCGAGTTTAATTATACAGAGAAAGCTTTGTTTTTGCGGCAGTTTGGTTTTGTAATTCCATTTTTACCGACTGATGATTATTACGTAAATGAAATTAATAATGATGGTTATATGATTAATTACTATACATATGGCAATACCATCGATGAATATAATGAATATCTTTCAGTACTTGATTCACAATATGCCTTTGTAAAATCTTATGTAGACAATTATGGTGACACTGCCTATCTTTATCGTAAATCAAATATTTATATGAATATTTCATATTACATATTTCAAGACGAAAATGTCGTAGATATGTATATATATGAAGGGGAAGACACCTCTAGCGATGTTATAAAAAACACAGGAAAAGGATTACCTTCTTCTACAACAGGTGTTTATAATGTTGATTTTACAAAAGCTAAATATGTCAAAAACGTTCATGACCAAGGCTATTATCTTAATGGATGTCCGACAGTTGGTGATGTAGATGTCTTAGTAATTCCATTAGAATTCTCAGATGTACGTGCTAGTAGTAAAGGATATACAATCGAGGCGATTGATTTAGCATTTAATGGTGATGAAACTGCTGATTTACAATATCGTTCAGTATCTCAATATTACAAAGAATCTAGCTATGGGAAATTAAACTTAAGTTTTGATGTTCTCAATCAATGGTACTCTCCATCCAAAACTAGTTCTTATTATCTTTCGATGGATGAAAATAAAGGACCTGATGCGATGATTATTGATGAGATATTAAAGCAATTAAATGGCAAAATGGATTTAAGCAAATATGATCAAGACAAAAACGGAACCATCGACGCCATAGTAGTGATTAATACCTTGAATATTGATGATAGTGATAATGGGAATATTATGAATTGGGCTTACCGTTATTGGAATACATATGCCGATTCAAAAGGTAATTATTACACTTATGATGGTGTATTTGCAAACGACTATCTATGGGCTTCTTATCAATTCTTAAAAGAAACTGAAAGAGGTTATAATGGTGACCCAACTAATACCTATACTTTCATCCATGAATTTGGTCACGTATTAGGCGCAGATGATTACTATGATACTTCTTATAGCACAAATACCAGTGGTCCATTAGATAACCACGATATTATGGATTGCGAAAGAGGCGACCATAATCCATATTCAAAGTTCAATTATGGATGGCTCACTTCTTCAAGACTCATTGTAGCCGATAACGAAGTAACTGTTACTTTAGAAGATTTTGCTGAAAATGGTGATACCCTTATTGTTTCCAATAATTGGGATCCCGAATTAGGAGCTTATCAAGAATATTACGTTTTAATATATTACACCAATAACGGATTAAATGCCGGTTCTGGAAATGGATATTTTTCTAACAAAGGTATTGTAATGTATCACGTAAATGCCTCTCTTTATAAAGAAGTTTACGCAGGAAAAACTTCTTATGATGTTTACAATAATAACGATCAAGGAGGTCAATATAAAACTCCAGATAATTTGATTGAATTAGTTAAAAATAATGGCAGTTATGTAATTGGTCAAAATAGTTATAGCGCTAGTAATCTTGTTGATGATGATGGTAATAAACTTGCATATCGCTTTAAGGTTAATTCGTTATCAAATGATGTTGCTAGTCTTACATTTACGAAAATAAATTAATTGATTTGGAACTCGTTTGAGTTCCTTTTCATATTTTATATAAGACAAATTTTGATATATAAAAAATTTTAAAAGCGAAAAAAGTATTGTTTATATTATAATTATAATATAAAGTATGTGTACATTTTTTATTTATTGAGTAATTAAAATCTATATATTTGAAAGGAGGCGATTATATGGTCGATGTAATTGATAAAATGCAACGAATAGAATTTAAATATATACTTACCAAAGAGCAAACTGAATATTTAAAAGAACAATTAATCGGTCATATGAAAGTAGATAAGTATGGACTTACATCAATTGCCTCACTTTATTATGATACACCTGATTTTAGACTTATTCGCACTTCGCTTGAAAAACCGAAGTTTAAAGAGAAGATAAGATTAAGATCATATGGATTAGCAACTTTAACCTCCCCAGTTTATTTGGAGTTAAAACGAAAAGTAAATGGGATAGTATATAAAAGAAGGATAAAAACTAATATAAATCTAGTTAATGATTTTTTTGAAAAAAAAGAACAACTAGATGATAATAATCAAATAGGAAAAGAGATAACTTATTTTAGAGATTACTATAAGAATTTAAAACCTGTATGTATAATAATATATGATCGAGTGGCCTATTACGAACCTGATAGTAATCTAAGGTTAACACTTGATGGTAATCCTAGATATCGATTTGATAATCTTAATTTAACTGATTCCTTAGAAGGTACCTCAATATTACCTGATGATAAGACGATATTAGAAATAAAGATTCAAGGAGCGATGCCATTATGGTTATCGCATATTTTAGACCAAGGCCAAATTAGAAAAGGAAGTATTTCTAAATACGGAGAAGCATATAAGCAAAAAATAAGCAAAATGTTGGAAGGAGTGTATTAAATCATGTTTGAAACAATATTTAAAGGAGCGACAAATGTATGGATGATATTCTTAATGTCAGGAGTAGCACTTATCATCGGATTTATTTATTCGCTTATTATCTCAATAAGATTAAGAACTAGCAAAGGATTTTTTATTACATCGTGTCTAATGCCGTTGATTGTCGCCTTAACAATTGCGATTACGGGAGCATTTTTAACCGGCTCAACAAGTACTACAGCAAGAATTGTAACTATTGCCGTAGCTTTAGGCCTCATAAGATTTAGATCGGTTAATGGAAAAGCCGAGGAGATACTAGTGTTGTTTGGAGCAATTGTATCAGGTTTAATCTTCGGTTTAGGATATATCGCATATGCCTCAATCTTTACGATATTAATCGCTTTAATATATGTTCTACTATCTTACTTACCGGTATTTAAAGGCAAGCAATTCGCAAAAGAAAAGTTGCTTAAAATTACGATTCCCGAATCGCTGGATTATGATGATGCTTTTAACGATATATTCGCTAAATTATTAAAAGAATGTGAACTAGTAGGAATTAAAACGACAGGAATGGGATCGATGTTTAGATTATCATATAGAATTATTTTAAAAGATCCGAATACAGAGAAAGCATTGATGGATGAATTACGCGTAAAAAATGGAAATTTAGAAATCAGCATTTTACCATATGTGGAAGATGTTAAACATCTTTAAGGAGATTAGAAATGAAAATATATATGAAAAAAGCTTTACTAACTTCTTTAATAACTATCAGTGCCGTTTTAGTAGGATGTAGTTCTAATGATAATCAAAGTATCGATAGTTCAAGTTTGCAATCTAACACAAATAGCAACAATCAAGTTTCATCTATAACAAGCGATAATTTAGATTTTGATGTTGATTTAAATAAGTTAAAAGAAAGATACGGCAATTTTAATATTACGGCAACTAAAGGTGAAGAAGGAACTTTATCTAGTGATGGAAAAACTTATACAATTTCAGTTTCTACAACAAAAAGCGCCTATACTATATCCGGTTATTTTGAAGGAAGAATCGTCATTAATAACTCTTCAAATCTTACACTAATAAAAGGTGTTAAACTCACTTTAAATGGTGCGTGCTTAGTTTCAAATTTTGGTTCAACAATCGATTATCAAGTGAGTGAAAAGAACGTAGAAATCGTCGCTAAAAAAGAAAGCGAAAACTATCTTATTAATATTAGTGATGGATATTATGATAGTGCAGTCAATTCTGAAAAAAATATTGAAGTTGACGGTAAAGGTATCCTTAATATTATAACAAAAAATGGCCATGGTTTACGTGCGGAAAACAAGGTAAGATTTTATGATGCAACTACGATTAATATCACATCTGGCCACGATGCGATACACACAAGTTATTTTGTTTCTAATAATGAAGAGGAGTTAGAAGTTGACTATGAAGTTTTTGAAGGTACAGTAAATGTTTTATCGGCAGTTTCTCAAGCCTTTGATTGCACAACAAGTATAGGAACGGGAACGATAGAAATAACGTCTGGAACCTATAATTTAAGTAATTGTGAATCAGTATTTAAAACAGATGTATCTTTATTTATTAATGGACAAGTAAGTGCGACAAATTTATCTTCTGATCCAGTTGCAAGAGGAGATCAATCTATAGGTGTTACTATTGAAATTACTGATACCGGTTCATTTACTGTTGATGGTGTTGATTACGTAAAAACATCAATATAAAAAGAGAAATGTTATGAAAAAAACTATTTTAAAACTAGCCTTTTGCTTATCAATTGCTTTGTTATTTAGTTGTAGTCAAAAACAATCACCTACTTCCAGTTCTCATGATAATTATGATTCGATAATGGAAAATAGCGATTCCGATTCTCAAAATGATAATAGTTACTATGAGAATACTACCTCGCAAAATTCTCAAAATGATGGAAGTGGTATCGCTAGCAGCATTTATCAAGGTGACGAAAACACTTCTAATTTCAAAATTGTAACTTCTAATGGAACATACTCAAAAAGTGCCAATATCTACACGATTTCCTCATATGGAACCTATAATTAGTCAACCTTGCATAAAGCATGACGGGTTTATAGTTCCACAAAGCCTACGAAATTGTAGTAGATGTTGATGTCCCGTTCCATGTGGTCGTCCACCCGATATTTCTCGCCGACCTCGATTTTCTGGATAAGTCGGACAAGGGTGGGACGGTCAAGCTCCTCAAGCTGGGTGTAGTCCTGTATCATGTCCAGCCAATCGTCAACCGACTGCTCGTTTGCCCGGCTGGTTGCCAGCTTTGCGGAGATGTCCTTCTTGTGTTCCAACTTCTCCGTCCGCTCGGCTTCGTACTTGTTCAGAAGCTGGATACAGACACTTTCCGGGATACGTCCCATGACCTTATCCTCATAGGCGGCTTGGATCAGTTTTTCAAGTTCGGCAAGGCGCTTGTCCAGCGCGGACAGTTCCGCTTTCAGAGTGTTCGCCCGCTCTGCATTGGCAGATTCTTTCTTGGCGAGTATCCGTTCTTTGAGGGCTTCACGGCTCTGCTGGGCGAAGAACGCCTTGTTCCGAATATCGGTCAGTACCACAGCGACTAACGCCTTTTGATTGATGTAATGAGCGGAGCAAGCATCTTTGCCTCCGCTGGCATAGCGGTTGCACATATAACCCTTGTATTCCGGCTCCTTGCCGCTTGTCTTTTTGCGATAGTCCCTGATGTATTTGAGCGACGACCCGCAATCCATGCACCGCAGAAGTCCACCAAACAGAGAAATCGTTCCGTTTTTTCCCGTCCTGCCTCTTGACGGATGGTTGTCCATCCGCTGAACAGCCTCCCATGTTTCCAGAGAGATCAACGGCTCGTGGGTATTCTCAACCTTGATCCAATCCTCTTTCGGCTTGCTGACCTGCTTATGGTTTTTGTAGGACACCGTACCCGTCTTGTTCTGTACCATGTGACCGATGTAAACCTCGTTGCGAAGAATGGCACGAATGGTCACATCATTCCAGAACGGTGATTCGCCCCGCATATTCTCCCGCCCCTCTGCCATGTAGTAGAACATTCTCGGTGCGGGAATCTTTTCAGCATTAAGCCGCTTTGCAATTTTGCGAAAACCGTCGCCTTGCAGTCTGAGGTCAAAGATGTACCGAACGATGGGCGCAGTCACCGGGTCAATCTCCAAAACGTGCTTGTCGTCTGCGCTCTTTTTGTAGCCCAGCGGAGCA
The DNA here is from genome assembly GCA_947595215.1 of uncultured Bacilli bacterium. Taxonomy (GTDB): domain Bacteria; phylum Bacillota_I; class Bacilli_A; order RFN20; family CAG-449; genus CANQAG01. The sequence goes on along the minus strand of CANQEO010000002.1, from coordinate 1,921 downwards.
TAGCACCCGACATACTTGCCGCTTTTGAACGTGGATTGCTTGACCGCTTTGATTTTGTTGCTGGTATCCCGCGCATAGAGGTCGTTCATCACGTTTTTCAGAATGACCAGCATTTCATTGTTCTTGTGCATGGTATCCACGCCATCGTTAAGCGCGATGAACCGGCAGCCGAGGCTTGGAAAAACGAAATCCGTATATCGGCCAGCCTCGATGTAATCTCTCCCCAGCCTACTGAGATCCTTGGTCAAAATCAGGTTGATCTTCCCGTCCGTCGCATCCTGCACCAGCCGGTTGAAGCTCGGCCTGTCGAACGTCGTCCCGGAAACGCCATCGTCGCAATAGTAGTCATAGAGATTCCAGCCTTGCTCTCTGACGTACCGGGTCAGCAGTTCCTTTTGATTTTCGATTGAAACAGATTCCCCGGCTCTTTCATCGTCGCGGCTCAACCGCGCATAGATACCTACGTTGTAATTTTCCTGCATATTTTTCTTTTACCTCCCAATATGCAGTGCGTATGGTAATCAGAAATCCTAACTCATTATACCACAGCACCGCCCATGATTCCAGTAGGACCTCAGCCCGCCCTGTCGATTTTTTCGAGGGTGAGCGCGTCAAGGAGAGGCCCCATCTCGGTGCTGCCGCCGTAAAATGTGTTGACATGATAGACCGTGCCGTCCTCCATCTCCATTTCGGTTTTTGTGGGCAGGCAAAGAAACTCCCTCCCCTGATGTTTGATAATGGGGAACAGTTCTTCCAGCTTGAAATCTTTGCTCTTTTCGTTCATCTCGATACCTCCGTTTTCTCCGCTGCGCGGAGAAGCCCGACAAGAGGAAGAAAACGAAGGAGCCGCATGACCGGCAAAGAAAAATCCCAACGCCGGTAAAGAGTTCTCCATACGGAAAACTCCATCTTGCGGCTTTGGGAAGACTTCGCCTTGTCAGCGGCTCCACAGCACAGCTAAAATCAATATGCCTCTTTGCCGTCCCTTTGAACGCTCAAACACGGAGCGCAAAATCACGACTGTCCCAAATGGGAAAAGAGGGGCAGAGCGTTATTGCATCTGTCGAAATTATTGTAACAGAAACGTATGTTCGTGTCAACGGGTATTATCGAAAAAGTGTTCGTGTTCGGAGAAGTTTTTTGAAAATCCCGCGTAAGACGTGGGGAGAATTTTCAGTTTTTGAGAACAGCAAGCAAATCCGGTGTATATACACACGGAGAAGATTGCTTGCTATCCCATCACGGAGTTTTTGGAATAGCAAGCAAATCAGGTGTAGCTACACTTCGGATTTTTGCCCGCTGCCCCCGGAGGGACAGCGGGCAAATCCGATGAGTACCCACCTGCTTCTTTCGTGGGATTCCCACACCCTTATGCGATGGCTAATGCCGGCAGTAATTTACTTATACCGCAGATTCTCATTCAGGAGGAAGCGAACCTAAAATATCCGACGCTCTGCCTGTTTCATTCTTTCACGGATGCTTTCGTATTTCGTCTGCCAGTATTGTCAGAACCTCGAATTTCCTCGTGATAGAAATAATCTACAATAACAGGATGCCCCTGTGGAACACGACCGTATGGCATTTCATTATCCACAAACGGGCAGTCGTATTTCTTCGCCATTTCCTCCGCCTTCTTTTCGAGCGCCACAAAGTAACTGCGGTCGTGCCTGTTGTAAATTTCATCATAAAGCGGCGCGAGGCTCGGATATTTTTCCGCAATATAGTCCATGATCGTCTTTTTGAACCCGCCGCGAAGGTTCAGGTTTTCAAGCCAGAACAAGTCGCACTGATCCTTGACCCGCCCAAAGATTGCCTCAAAGTCCGTAATTCCCGGAAAGACCGGAGACACAAAGCAGACAGTACGGATACCGGCGTCGTAGACCTGCTTCATGGCGGCTATGCGACGCTCGATGCTGACGGC
>CANQEO010000001.1 GCA_947595215.1 uncultured Bacilli bacterium | reverse complement strand
TACATTTATATCTTATTAAATTAAAAACTTGGATGCTAGTCCAAGTTCTTATCGATTGTTAAATCGATTTTGTTCTACTTTTAAATTTATATAAAATAATAATTAAACTATATATTATTACATTTCTGGGAATTCGCGATCTGATTGAAAAATAGAACGATATTTACAAGTAAGTGAATTGTAAAGAAAACAAAGATGGATTGTACCATATTGGTTACATTAATTTTTTATGCTAAATTGCAATTGAAATAAGAGTAGTGGCTTTGAATCTTTAATGATGGGTTAAAACTCTTAGTTCGAATGAAGACTTTCTATTTATGATTCGGACCAAAACATTAAAGGAGGAAAATGCATGGTATTAAAATCTAAAAATAAGATTAAGTTTTTACTCTCAATATTAATGATGCTTGGTGTAGGAGCAGGTATTAGTACACAACACGAATCTGTGGTAAAGGCGGCTGAAACTACTACAAGCACATATATCTTTAATAGTTCGAGTTGGGGTGCTACGCGAGATGGTGATGTAGCCAACTGGATTGGAAGTACTAATGGTGCTGGTTTTTCGAATAATGGGGTACAGATCACGACTAATAAATCAAATACATCTGCCACATCTCCAGATTCATTCGTGGATGTAACTCAAGTTGAAGTTATTTATAACACTAATAAAGATAGTGGTAAAGGTGGTATGACCATTGCTGTTGGTAGTACTTCTTTGAAAGAACAAAGTGTAGGATATAGTGGCAATAATGATGGTAGAACTGCATCATTTAAATCGACCTTTGATTTTTCTGACAATCCTGCAAGTGGTAAGGTGAAACTTACTGTTACTTGTAGTAAAAACTCTATTTATGTTGTAAGTGTTTCTATAACTGAAACAAAAGTGAAAAACCTCGAAGAAGTAGAAACTATGGCAAATCTTGGTTTTTCTTATTCTATGACAAAGCCTGATGAGGCAGATTCAGAAATAGACTTAGACACAATTGATTCTGTTAATTCAAACTATGAAAATGTAGAAGGTGAAGGGTTATCTTACTTTAAAATTAAGGGTTCATCTGAAAAGATTTCTGAATACCTCACATCCATATATTTCGAGAAAAACACTGCTAAAAATGCAGCATATGTTGGTGGTACAAATCATGAAGTTAGATTATATAACAATAATGATGATAAAACTAATGGTGGAGCCGTTACATTCTTTTCCGATTACACAATAGTAAAAATTATTTTTACTATTATCTCTTCAGGAGATTGTATAGTTAAAATTGGAACCTCAAAAGAAACACATTCATATTCTTCTGGAGAACATGAAGTTTTAGTAAACGATAATCAAGTAACTATTCAAAATAATAATTCTAAGGGTACAAGATTAGATTTAAGCTCATTTAAATTAGTTATTTCAAAATCCGAAGAAAGTTTTTCTTCTTTCTCGAATATCCGTGCAAGATTTACCGCTCACATCCCTTCTGATATCTACAATACATTAGACATTGAAAGAGCAGGCGTTAAAGTTTCTATTCCAAATGATGAAAATGTGATGGATATTGAAATTCCAGTTGAAAATTTTGTAGCAGGCGATAATGAATATAGTTTCACTGCGGCTGTCACTAATATTCCGGAAACAGCATTTAATATTGAAATGACAGCAACTGCTTATGTAGTATTGCAAAGTGGAGAAACTATTAACCTTAAATCTAAAACTATCTCAGTTATGGGAATGGTTGATAGATATTTGGAAGAAAGAAATCCATTTAATCTAAGTGCGTCTGAGCTTAAATTAATGCAAGCCTTTAAAGATTCGTATAGTGTGTAAGGAGAAATAAATCATGAAAAAGAATTATATGAAACCTAACTGCAACTTAGAAACTATTAAACTTGCCAATATCATTCTTGAATCATTAGATTTTGGTGAAAGAAATCCAAATGATGTTGAAGAAGATTGGATTTGGGGAGATATATTTGAATAATCTTTTCTAGAGATTAATACTAATACCAAAACATATGATATAAAAAAGACTGCAACATAAGTTGACGGTCTTTTTTTATACTTTTAAATTTATATAAAATAATAATTAAACTATATATTATTACATTTCTGGAAATTCACGATCTGATTGAAAAATAGAATCAGTTGTTTGTTCATCCTCACTTGTGGTTTTATCAGTAGTAGTGCTATCTAATTCACTAGAGGTAGAATCATCGACATTATCGCTTGTTGTTTCATCTTTAGCGCTGGTGATTTGATTGCTTGTAGTAGTCTCTGAAGAAAAGGTACTTTCTAAACCGCTTGATGATTCCATTTGACTTGAATCACAACTGAAAAGTGTGAATGTAATTAAGGCTATTCCACATATAACAAACGTCTTTAAACTCATATTATAATCACTCCTTAAACAAACTTACTTTAACAAAATATTAAAGTATTTTCAATGTATTAAAATGAACTCCTTAAATGACTAAAAATAGAATATTAAAAATGTTTAAAAAAAAATGAATTGTAAAGAAAACAAAGATGGATTGTACCATATTGGTTACATTAATTTTTTATGCTAAATTGCAATTGAAATAAGAGTAGTGGCTTTGAATCTTTAATGATGGGTTAAAACTCTTAGTTCGAATGAAGACTTTCTATTTATGATTCGGACCAAAACATTAAAGGAGGAAAATGCATGGTATTAAAATCTAAAAATAAGATTAAGTTTTTACTCTCAATATTAATGATGCTTGGTGTAGGAGCAGGTATTAGTACACAGCATGAATCTGTGGTAAAGGCGGAAGGTGTAAATTTTGAAAAATATGATCCAAAAGATAAAAGCGATCATAGTGGACAATATTTACTTGTTGCTAAATCTAATTATAATGATGAAACCGGTTCATACATAACCACAAATGGTTTTGATGGCACTAATTCAAAATTCCAATTTATAGTTTCTGATGAAGAGTTTTCTTTAGATTCAGCAAATACATATGCTAATTATTTCTTTACGTTTAACAAAGTACCCAATAAAGAAACATATACAATTTCAATTGATAATTATTACATTGTCTATAGTGGTAATAGTACTTATTTTAAACGTTTAAACCCTAATAATTTTGATTCAGAAAATGAAAATAATGTATGGGAATTAGAAATTCAGAATGATAACACTATAAAGATTATGAGTGGATCCACAAATAGAGGTTTTGCGTTTCAAAAATATATAGTTAAAGAAACTAGTATAGTGAAAAGTAGAGTAGCTGCTTATTCTAACTCAAATTTCAATTCATCTGGATATTGTGCTAATTTTACATTTTATAAAAAAGTAGCCGAAAAGAAAATCGTAACTTTTAATCCAAATGCAGGTAATGATGATGTCTCTTATAGTTCTGAGCTTGCAACCGAAATTCAAGTTAAGATAAATGAGACAATTCCTGAAGAATATCAACAATTAGAAGTGCATCGACAAGGTTATAAATTCCTTGGCTGGTTTAAAGAAGCTTCTGCAGAAAATAAATTTGATTTTTCTCTTCCAATAACAGAAGATACTACTATTTATGCCGGTTGGGAAAAAGTAACAACTCAACATAAAGTAACCTTTGATGAAAATGGTGGAACTCCTCTTCAAACAAATGAAATTCAAGTATTAGAAAATAGTTGGATTGAAGATGAACAAGTGCCAACAACTACTAGAGACGGATATAAACTACTTGGTTGGTATGTAACCGAAAATGGAGAAACTAGAAAATGGGATTTTGAAAACAAAGAAGTTGTTACTAAAGATGTTACTCTTAAAGCTAAATGGATTTTAAATGAAGCATATGAATTTACTCAATCTGCTGCAGATTCTAGACTTAGTGTTTCATATACAAAGGAAGAGACTTCTAGCGTTGAAAAGTTTGTTAAAGTAACAAAACCAAGTGATACAACAAGTTATGATTGGAGTGGAGAATATTTAATTACAAGTATAAAAGAAAATAAAGTTTATGTGTTTACAGGAAACGATAGTAAAACCACGAATATAGGTGAAGTTGATGGTGATAACTTAATTGTTGATGTTAATAGTGAAAATTTTGCAAAAATAAAAATTGATAAAATAAATAATGGCGAAACCTATTCCTTGAAAATAGAAAAAAAAGGAATAGGACAAGAATGTTATTTGTCGGATAAGTCAGGAAATAAAACTAATGGAATAGACTTTTATACTGATGCCGCGGATGCGCCTAATACTATATCATGGTCTAGCAATAATAATTATTATGTTACTATAAAAGGAAAAAATGGACATACATTCGCTATGAATAATGCAGAGGGCAGTGAAGGTTGGTTTAGATATTTTCATAGCAGTCAAAATCCAATAACCTTATATAGATATGTTCCAGGAACACAAACAAATTATGATGTCACATTCACAACTATAGGATATGGATTAACATTCAATGCTAATGCTCATTACGAAACAGCAAAATATGGAATGTTCTTAGCCAATGTTGATGAAGCAACTAAGGATCTAAAATTTGATGTAGAAACTATGGACATCAATAAAGATAGTGATATTACATTAGATGAAGTTAAAAATGTTTTAACTGGCAAAGGATTTAATCAACAATATCAATATACTGATTTAACATTGAATAAAACCGATGAAAAAGGTGAAATACTTGAATTAGGTAATTACTATACTATGGGTGTTAAATTTACCTTCAAAGATAAAGAGACATTACCAATTGATGATTGGATTCTTGCAATCGGATATATGGAAGTTGACGGACAAATTTATTTCTCTTTACCAACTATACATTCTTTAAGAGATTTGGTTAAAATTTATCAAAGCAATGAAGGCTTTTTACAACAACAACCAGATGCCAAAGGTGTCTTGAATGTACTAGGAGCGTTATAGGATAGGAGGAAAAAATGAAAACATATATAAAGCCAGATATTTCAGTTGAAAATATCAATTTAACAAATATTATTTTGGAATCCGGAACTATCGGAGATAATATGAAAGCCTTTGATGAAAAGGATTATCCGTTCAAAAATATCTTTTAAGATTAAAAACATGAAAAAATTAAGTTTTCTATTATTGTTGATACTAGTTAGTTGTACTTCAACAGAAGATATGAATTCAACTATTAATAATCAAACGAGTTCTTTAACTAGTGCAATTAGTGTAAGTAGCAGTGATAATAGTGAAAGTACTGATATAAGTGATGAACAAACATCATCGCTTACTATAACTAGCGAAGAGGAAGAAACGAGTAAAACAGAAAATACATTAGAATTTCCTCCAATTCACTAATATATTAGACCATAGCGTTAATAACTATGGTCTTTTTATATAAGAGAATCTATTCTATTAAAATATTAATTATTTTTATTGCTTAGCTTTTCTAGTATCTAGTTGCTTTCAAAAAGTTATATAGAAAATAATTTTGTATGCATTCAGTATAAACGATATTTTAATCTTCTCTTTGTACTTAAGTAGAATTATTTTCTTATTATTGGTTGTATCAGAACTTTATTATTTACTTAAAATGTGATAAATCACATAATAGTAAAAGATATGAAATTATGTTACAATTAAGATGATATAAATTATTTTGCTTTAGATAATAAACTTATCGATAAAGCGTATATAAGCAATATTTTTGGAAATTGATAAAAGAAGGTGAAAGTAATGATAAATAGTTCTATAACAAAAATAAAAAACAGATACAGTTATTTAGACTATATGTAATAATCTATTTATATATTATAAGGAATATAATTTTATGGAAAAAGATATAAAAGAACAAAAAAAAGACATCGATTTAAGCGATTTAGAGGATATTGCATCCACTAAGGAAATAAAAAAATTAAATAAGAAAGCAGATAAGTATTCGGTACCGCTTGATGTTTTAAGATATAATCCCGAGATTGAAAGAGGTTTAAATATTGAACAAGTTGAAAGTCGTCATAAAGTAGGATTAACTAATCAAGTTAAAAAGAAATATTCAAAGACGTACTTAGAAATATTTATTAGTAACATTTTTACTTTCTTTAATATTCTTTTAATTATCATCGGTGTCGCTTTAGCGATTGTTGGTCAATGGACTAACTTATTCTTCTTGGTAATTCTTTTTGCAAATACCGCAATTGGTATTGGGCAAGAAATTAGAGCTAAACATATTATAGATCGTTTGCGGTTAGTTACTTCACCAACCGCGATACTTGTTAGAAACGGACAAGAGATTGAAGTGTCTACTGATGAAGTGGTATTAGATGATATTATCGTATTAAAAAGCGGTAAACAAATATGTACTGATGCTATTGTTAAAGAAGGAATGATTGAAGTTAATGAATCATTATTAACCGGTGAATCAGTACCGGTTAAGAAGAGAGTCGGAGATACAGTTCTTGCGGGTTCTTTTGTGGTTTCCGGTAGTTGTTATGCTCGAGTTGATCATGTTGGTGAAGATAATTATGTTTCACGTATTCAGGAAAAAGCTAAAGAAGTAAAAGGAAGAAATTCTGAATTATTAAATTCCTTAAATAGAGTTATTAAGGTAATATCTTTTATTATTATTCCATTTGCAATAATCACTATTGTCAATGTTTTATTAACTACAAACTTAAGTGATCCGATGGAAATTGCCAAAGAAGTTATTACGACGACCGCAGGATCTTCAGTAGCGATGATTCCTTCCGGATTATTCTTATTAACATCAACCACTTTAACAGTATCATTTATTGTTTTAGCTAATCGTAAAGCTTCGGTTCAAGAATTATATAGCATTGAAATGTTAGCTCGTACTGATACTTTATGTTTAGATAAGACTGGTACTATCACCGATGGTACTATGGAAGTAACTGAAGAGATTATTATTGATAAAGAAATAGCTTCTAAAGAATTGGAAACTTTGATGGGTTCGGTGTTAACTTCTTTTTATGAAAAGAATCAAACATCAATCGCTTTAGAAACTAAGTATCCTTTGAATAAAACTTATAGGAAGACTGAAGTAATACCGTTTTCTTCGGAACGTAAACTGAGCGCAGTTACCTTTAAAGATCAAGGTACTTATATTTTGGGCGCCCCGGAATTTATTTTAGATAATAGCGAATTTGGTGAACTGTTAGCTTCATTTTTTCAATATACATCAAAAGGTTATCGTGTCATTTTATTAGCGCATTCTGATAAGGATATTGAAAATGATGAGGTACCACAAGCCACTAAAGCTGTTGCTGCATTCGTATTGAAAGATCATATCCGTGAAGAAGCGATTCCTACTATTAAGTGGTTTAATGAAAATAATGTTACAATTAAGATTATATCTGGTGATAATCCTATCACAGTGGCAGAAATTGCAAAACAAGTAGGAGTGCAAAATGCTGAAAAATGTATCTCATTAGAAGGTCTTTCACTTCAAGAAGTGGCTAGAATTGCAAATGAATATACAGTGTTTGGAAGAGTGTCTCCAGAACAAAAAGCAACGCTTATTAAAGCGATGAGAGCGGATAAACATACAGTAGCGATGACCGGTGATGGTGTCAATGATATCTTAGCGATGAAACAAGCTGATTGTTCTATCGGTATGGCTTCCGGTTCAGAAGCAGTCAGAAATGTCGCCCATATCGTTTTAATGGATTCTAACTTCGCTTCAATGCCAAAGGTAGTTGAAGAAGGAAGAAAAGTTATTAATAATATTCAAAACTCTGCATGCCTATTCTTAATGAAAACGATATTTGCGGTAATTATGACTTTGGTACCAGTAATTGTTACTCTATGTGGAACTCCATTAAATTATCCATTTGAACCTCGGAATCTTTATATTATGGAATTTGCAGTTATTGGTGTTCCTTCATTCTTCTTAGCTCTTCAACCTAATAAAAATTTGATTAAGGGTAACTTCTTGAAGAATGTTTTATTAAAAGCGGTACCTGGTGGCGTGGCTTTGCTTTCATCGGTTTTTATCATAATGATTTGTAAAAATTTTGATGGATTTGAGATTACTACAAATGTGATGATGGTAACTCTTGCAGGCTATGCATTATCATTTACGGGTTTAATGGTTTTATTTAGCATCTGTTCACCATTTAATCTTTATCGGTTAGTTCTATTCGCGGCGATGTGTGTTATTGCTTTTATGATTGGATTCGTACTACCGACATCTTTAACGGGATTAGATTATCATGTTTTTAATACCACTAATTGGTTATTATTAATTGTCGCTGTATTTGTCTCTACTGCTATTTATAATCTTTTAGATCAAATACGTCTCGCTTTAGTAAAATAAGATAATTTGCGTAAACTATAAATTATGAAAAAAGAGGTTATTAAACTTAACTTATTATATTTTTTGCGCTTTTTTGGTGACTCGATGTTTTTTCCGTTTCTAGCGTTATATTTTACTTCGTGTTCTTTTGAAGGTGTGCGGCTAGGAATATTAATGTCATCTATCCCGGTATTTCAAGTAACTGGTAATTTTGTTTGGGGCAAACTTTCGGGAAAGATGTCAAAAACATTAATTGTTATGAGAGTAATGATCATTCTCGAATTTACATCGATGATTATCTTTGGCTTCGTCAAAGAATATTATTTAATATTAACACTAACAATAATTGTTTCTTTTGTCAACAACCCCTTCTTTAACTTACAAGATGGCATTGCTGCTAAAGTATCAGAACAAGAACATACCAACTATGCTAAAACGAGAATGTGCGGTTCTTTAGCGTATTTAATCGGTGTGGTAAGTGCTGGTTTTTTAGCAGATACTTTTGGATATTCATTTGTATTTATCTTAGGAGCAAGTTCCTATGTCATTTGTTTAGTTTTACTTTTCTTACTTAAGGCGACGGATGAAGAAGAAAAGGTTGGAGAAAAAATATCTTTTAAAGAAGTATTGAAAAATCGAAAGTTTGTCGTTTATATGATATTTTTTCTTTTAACATTGGGGTCTTATAATACCGGGGAATCATATATGTCTAAATATTTACAATCTTTGGGCTTGGGTGTAGATCAATGGGGGTATGTATTTGGTTTAATGATGATATTTGAAATTGTTATTATATTTGTGGTATCTAAATGTGCTAAAACAACATATTACCGTATTTTGCTTATTGTTGGTGTAGCAGCATTAACTATACGGATGGGATTATCTGCTTTACCATTACCTTTATGGGCCTTAATCGCTATTGCGCCATTAAGAGGTATTGGATGGGGATTATTTTTAGCGACTCATTTAAACATTATCAAAAAAATGTTAAATTCTTCTTTAGCTACTAAAGCTGTTGCTATTTTAGGAATGGTGCAGGGATTTATGATCGGTATTATGAATTTTTGTGCACCACTTATTTATCAAAACATATCGTATAATATTTTATATCTCATTCTTTTTGGAATGGCACTTATCGGAATCTTGGTTCTCATTCCAATCGATATGAAATTTTTGAAAAATAATCAAAAGGTTTAAGATTTTTGAATATTCAATTAACATGTAATAAGTGAAAATTTATAAACAAATTAGAAATTTGCTATTTTACAACTTTTCATGGAAATTAAGAAAATGGAAAATTGACAAGTTTTAACACTTGATTTTACCATGGTTTATTTTAATATTGAAGTTGAGAAAATGGGAGGGATAAAAAGACTTTAATATATATAAATTGATATGTTTATTCTTTAAGAACGCATATTCTTGTTAACAAATAACTTACAGCATGCTATAATCAAAACGATGTTTTGCTGTTTGTTATTATCTATAATAACAATAGACTTAGCATATAGGAGGAGTTTTATGGCAAAATTAAGTTCAACTGCTGTAAAAAGAGTTGATGAAATCATCGCCGAGTACAAAGATGAACCAACACCTTTAATGATGATTTTAAGTGCTATTCAAAAAGAATTTGGTTATATTCCTTTTGAAGTTCAAGAAATCATTTCTGAGAAATTGGGAATCCCAGTCGCAGACATTTATGGTGTAGTTACTTTCTACTCATTTTTCTCTTTAAAACCAAAGGGAAAATATGTCATTGGTGTTTGTCTAGGTACAGCTTGTTATGTAAAAGGCGCACAACAAGTTTGCGACAAATTCTCAGAAATCTTAGGAATTAAACCTGGAGAGACGACCGCGGATGGTCTATTTACAATTGATGCCTTACGTTGTATCGGTGCTTGCGGTATTGCACCGGCAGTTAGCATCAATGGTAAGGTTTATCCAAAGATGTCCGTCAGCCAAGTGCAAGCAGTTATAGATGAATATCGTGCATTAGGAGGTGCAAACTAATGATTAAAACTGATGAAGAATTAAAAGATATAATCAGCAAATGTACCAAATGCTTAGATATTAAATTCAGCGGTGAAGATGGAAAACGCGCTATTGTTGTATGCGGTGGTACCGGTTGTTTATCTTCCAATTCAAACGAAATCAAAGATCGTTTGATTGAATTAATTAAAGAAAATCATTTAGAAGATAAAGTTACAGTTAATCAAGTTGGCTGTTTCGGTTTCTGTTCTAAAGGACCTTTTGTTAAGATTTTTCCGGAAGATACTTTATACCATGCCGTTAAATTAGAAGATTGTGAAGAAATCATTGCAAAAGACATCATGGGTAAAGAAATCGTCGATCGTTTATTGATTGAAGACCCAATTACAAATCAAAAAGTTGCTAAACAAGAAGATTTAACTTTCTACAAAAAGCAAGTACGTATTGCCTTACATGGTTGTGGTCGTATTAATCCGGAAAATATTAATGAAGCCCTTGGCTTTGGTGCGTTCCAAGGTTTAGAGAAAGCATTAAAAATGGATCGCCAAGAAGTCATTAATATGATTTTAGCTTCTGGCTTACGTGGTCGTGGCGGTGGTGGATTCCCAACGGGTAGAAAATGGCAATTTGCTTACAACCAAGAAAATGACGAAAAATATGTTGTATGTAATGGTGATGAAGGCGATCCGGGTGCATTTATGGATCGTTCTATCTTAGAGGGTAATCCATTAGCGGTTATCGAAGGTATGATGATCGCAGGTTACGCTATCGGAGCAAAAAACGGTTATTTCTATGTTCGTGCCGAATACCCAATTGCTGTCCATCGTTTGCAAATCGCTATTAAGCAAGCAGAAGAATTAGGATTGCTTGGTGATAACATTCTCGGTACGGGATTTAGCTTTAGATGTCATTTACGCTTAGGTGCTGGTGCCTTCGTTTGTGGTGAAGAAACCGCATTGCTAAATTCTATCCAAGGTCAACGTGGTATGCCTCGTCCAAGACCTCCATTCCCAGCGATTAAAGGTCTATGGGATAAACCGACAATTGTTAATAACGTTGAAACACTAGCGTGTGTTCCATACATCTTAAGAGAAGGTGTTGAAGCATTTACTAAATACGGAACGGAAAAATCAAAAGGCACCAAGGTTTTCGCTCTCGGTGGAAAAATTAATAATGTCGGTTTAGTTGAAATCCCAATGGGAACAACTTTACGTGAATTAATTTACGATATCGGTGGTGGAATTCCGAACGATAAAAAGTTTAAAGCTATTCAAACCGGTGGTCCATCAGGTGGATGCTTAACGTCGGAATACTTAGATACTCCGATTGATTTTGATAACTTAGTTGCCTTAGGTTCAATGATGGGTTCCGGTGGAGCTATCGTCATGGATGAAGATAACTGTATGGTTGACGTCGCAAAATTCTATATGGAGTTTATTTGTGACGAATCATGTGGAAAATGTTCACCTTGCCGTATTGGTACCAAGAGAATGTTAGAAACATTAACTAAGATTACTGATGGCAAAGGTACATTAGATGATATTAGAGACTTAGAAGAATTAGGACAAGCGGTACAAGCGGGATCACTATGTGCTTTAGGTCAAACTGCCGCAAACCCAATTATGTCGACATTAACTCATTTCAGAGATGAATATATCGCTCATGTGGTTGATAAAAAATGTCCTGCAAAAGTTTGTAAGAATTTAATGGAATACTACATTGTTCCTGAAAAATGTAAGAAATGTAGCAAATGTGCACGTGGATGTCCTGTCAATGCTATCTCTGGTGAAGTTGGCAAAACTCCATTTGTTATCGATCCAGTTAAATGTATTAAGTGTGGTATGTGTATAAGTGCCTGTCCATTCCACGCGATTATTAAGAGATAGAGGTGGAAAAAATGGAAATGGTAAATATTAAAATCGAAGGTCACCCTTATCAAGTAGAAAAAGGACTAACAATTCTCGAAGCAGCTCAACGTTGTGGATATACTATCCCAACATTATGCCACTTTAATCATGGTGAATGCTCAAGAGGATCTTGTCGTGTTTGTTTAGTTGAAGCTACTGGTGCAAGGGGCTTAGTTGCATCTTGTGTTTATCCAATCTCTGAAGGTATGGAAATCACAATTTCTTCACCAAAAGCTGTTTCGGCTCGTAGAACAAGCGTTGAACTTTTATTATCAAACCACTCAAAAAATTGTCAACAATGTGCAAAGAATGGTCAATGTGAATTATTACACGTTGCAAAAATTACCGGCGCAAGAGATGATATGTACGAAGGTGTTAAAACCCCTACTACATTAGATAAATTAACACCATCCATCATTCGTGATACATCAAAGTGTATCTTATGTGGACGTTGCGTTGAAAGATGTAAAAAAGTTCAAGGCACTGGTATTCTTGGCTTTGAAAATCGTGGTTTCAAAACAATTGTAGGACCTGCTTACAATCGTTCTATGGCAGAATCGCCATGTATTCTTTGCGGACAATGTGTTAATGTCTGTCCAACTGGCGCATTAATGGAAAAGAGTGAAATTGATTTAGTCGATAAAGCTCGTAAAGAAGGTAAATTCATCGTTGTGCAAACAGCTCCTGCCGTTCGTGCTGCATTAGGTGAAGAATTCGGTATGAAGATTGGTACATCTGTCACCGGTAAGATGGTTGCAGCTTTAAAACGTTTAGGCTTTAATAGAGTTTACGATACAAACTTTGGCGCTGATTTAACCATTATGGAAGAAGCAACCGAATTATTAAATCGTATTAAAAATGGCGGACAACTCCCAATGATTACATCTTGTTCACCGGGATGGGTCAATTATGCTGAATATTTCTATGGTGATTTATTAGATCACTTATCAAGTTGTAAATCTCCGCATGAAATGATGGGTGCTATCGTTAAATCTTACTTTGCCGAAAAGAATGGCTTAGATCCAAAAGATATATTTGTTGTATCAATTATGCCATGTACCGCTAAAAAGTATGAAAAAGAAAGACCAGAAAACGCTAACAAAGACGGCTTAAAAGATGTTGATGCAGTATTAACAACAAGAGAACTTGCTAAACTTATTAAGCGTTCTGGTATTGATTTTGTTCGTTTACCAGACGAAGAATTCGATCAAGACTTATTAGGCGAATACACGGGTGCTGGTGTCATCTTTGGTGTCACAGGTGGTGTTATGGAAGCGGCTTTAAGAACAGCATATCACGCTTTAACTGGAAAAGAACACGACTTAATTAAGTTTGAAGAAGTACGTGGATTTGAAGGAGTTAAAGAAGCTTCAATCGACATGGGTGGAACAGTAGTAAAGGTTGCTGTTGCTCATGGTATGAAAAATGCTAAACCATTATTAGATGATATTAGAGCGGGAAAATCCCCATATACCTTCATTGAAATTATGGGATGTCCAGGTGGATGTATCAATGGTGGTGGACAACCATTTGTTAAACCTTGCTTCTTACCAAACGAAGATCCGGATATTTTAGATACTTATAGAGAAAAACGTGCAAAAGTATTATATTCTGAAGATGAAAAACAAGTTGTAAGACAATCTCACAACAATAAACAAATTCAAGCTTTATATAACGATTACTTAGGTGAACCTAATGGTCATAAAGCTCATGAACTATTACATACTTCCTATAAGGCAAGAGAACGTTTTCCAAAATAGGTAATATAAAACTTAAGGCTGTTAAGTAATAAATCACGAAAGTGAATGAAGGCTTAACAGCTTTTTTAATTAACTAGGAAATTGTATTTAAAAATTAAATAATGATATAAATAACTTAATATGAGGAGATCATCCGACGAATCGCGCGCCACCCTGCCGCCTTGTGGCGTACAAGAGGAGCGGAATAAAGGTAAAAACTGATAATGTGAGATTGAACCTGACAGAATTCAAGGATATGATTGGTGGCTTATGTTGGAAAATGACTTATAACGACACAATCTCCTTTGGTGTTATTTTTTTGTAAACATTAAAATTAAAAATTCTTTTTTAAGAAATAGGAAGATGAGAAGCATATCTAACAACATAGTTAGTTAATTTTTTAATATTTCTAGTATAGATTTAAATCGATTTTGTTCTAAAAAAATCTAAATTATAAAGAGTTAAATTCTTTGTGATATAATTAAATCAGAACGATATAAATAACTTAATATCAGAAATTTCTAATATAAAAATTCAATAAATAGTTGGAGGAACTATCATGTTAAGAATTAGTGAAGAAGTACAAAAGGCAATAGAAGAAAATAAACCAGTAGTAGCGTTAGAATCTACTATAATCGCACATGGTATGCCTTATCCTAAAAATGTTGAAACTGCATTGTTAGTTGAAAAAGTTATTCGCAAACATGGGGTTATTCCGGCGACCATTGGAATTATTGATGGTGAACCTATAGTAGGAATGAGTGAAGAACAAATAGAAAAATTCGGTCAAAGAAAAGATATTCTTAAAGTTTCTAGACGTGATCTTCCTTATGTATTAAGCGCCAAAAAGTGGGACGCCACCACAGTAGCTACCACGATGATATTTGCTGCGCAAGCAGGTATCGATGTATTTGTAACAGGTGGAATTGGTGGAGTTCATCGTCACGTTGAAGAAACGTTTGATATATCAGCGGATTTAGAAGAATTGGCAAAGACTTCGGTAACTGTGATTTGTGCAGGTATTAAAGCAATATTGGATTTACCTAAAACATTAGAGTACTTAGAAACTAAAGGTGTAACTGTGATTGGATATCGCTCAAACCATCTTGCTAGCTTCTATAATTCTGACTCCGGATTAAATGTTGATTATCAAATGGATGAACCGCTTGAAATCGCTAAAGCAATGATGGTCAAAAAAGAGTATAATCTCGAAGGTGGAATGTTAATTTCTAATCCCATTCCGGACGACTCAATTATCTCTAAAGAAGATATTGATAAAGCGATAGAACTCGCTCTTGACGAAGAAAAGAAATTAGGAATACACGGAAAAGAATCGACCCCATTCTTGTTAAAGAAAATAGTGGAATTAACAGGCGGTAAATCTTTAGATGCCAATATTAGATTAGTTTTAAATAATGCTGTTCTTGGAAGTGAAATAGCGGTGCAATATGCTTTATTGAAACATAAAAATATGTAACTTTATTAATTTTGATTAAAATCCTTTAAAAGCATCTAAATATCTCCTAATTTTAGGCGTTTTTCTTTTTTTGTATATATAAATATTTATTTATGATATTATTTATTCTAATATCTAGGATATTAAAGAAAGGTGAGACTATGAAAAAAAGAATATTATTAGTAATATTGCTTTTAACTTTATGTGGTTGTGCTAATCAAGGTACTCTTAACGGGTCAACTACGGACTCGTCATTTGATGCTAGTGATGATTCTAAAAGCATAATACTATATGCACCTAAAGAAGTATTAGATATTGGTGAAGAGATGAATTTAACTTATGCAATAACTCCTTCTTGCGATGATTATGTAGTAACATTCACATCATCAAATGAAGAAGTTGCTTCTGTTAGCAATGATGGCCATGTTCACGCTTTGAAGGCTGGTACTACCACTTTAAAAGTTGAGGAACAAGAATATAACTTAAGTGATCAACTTGTTATTACAGTAAAAGATAAAATTATTGAGATAGAATCTTTAACTATCACAAATAAGATACAAAGTTTGGCTCAAGATGAAGAATATACCTTGGAATGTTTAATTACACCGGATAACGCTACTGATAAGAAATTGACATTCACATCATCAGTGCCATCTATCGCAAGTGTAAATGATGAGGGTGTGATACGCGCTTTAATTCCGGGTACTACAACTATCGGCGTTACTTCTCGTGATCAAAAAGTAAATGATTTTTTTGAACTAACAATAACTAAACGTGTAGTTCATGTTTCAAGTGTAACTATTTTAAATGAAGAAACTTCTTTAGTTGTGGGCTCTTCTTTGCAACTGAATGTTGAAGTATTACCAAAAAATGCAGACAATATGAATTTGAGTTATTCTTCTAGCAATAACGAATATGCAATTGTCAATCAAAAAGGTTTAATAACCGGCTTAAAAGAAACACCAGAAGGAGAAAATGTCATAATTAATGTTCTTTCTGAAGATGGTGAAAAAGAAGATAGCATCGCTTTGGAAATTATAGCTAATAATATTGATGTTACCGATATCAATATCAATTTATTATCAAATGAGATTATTCCCGGTGATGAAATAAAATATGAAGTGACAATTTATCCGGAAAATGCTAGTGATAAATCATATTCGATTACTACTTTTACACCGGATATTTTTAAAGTTGAATATAAAAAAATAACGGCCTTAAAAGATGGAGAGGGTAGTTTGACTTTTACTACTAATAACTCTAATATCTCAAAAACTATCAATGTAACAGTTTTAAAAAGCGCTACATATAGTGAAATTTACGATTTATTAGATGAAGCTTTATTATTAGAACAGTTAAATTCAAGCGGTGGCCAATATAAAAGTGATACTACATATTTTGAAGATACCTATGAATGGCGCAATTATAGCGATGCTATTCAAATGAATGTAGAAAATTATAGTGGTGTTACTACTTCACTTACTTATAAAGATAATAATTCAGTATTTGTATTTGAAGATAAAGTTTCAGATAGTTTTTATAATAATGGTGTATCGCTTAACGAATATTCAATTGGCGAAGATTATTATAGTGTAACTCAAGAAGAAGCTAATCAAATGGTGCAACTTCCAAATATTGATAATACCTATGGTGTTTCTAAAAAGATTAAAGAGATTTTGCAAGATTCTTCCTCTTTTAATAAAGAAGAAATTCTCCAAAATATTCGTGTTATTATAACAAATAAAGATAATCAAAAGGTCATATCAATTTCTGGAGCATGCGCCTATAAAAATTGGTCATGGGATGATAATAAATCCTTTATGAGTGTAAATATGAAAATCATCTTTAATTTAGAAGGAGAAATTATATTATTTAACTCTAATGTGAATAAATATGACCAAGACGCTTACGACCAAATAAATAATTGTCTTAAAGAAGGGGCAGTTCCTTCGACAGGCGAAACAATTAACGCTTCTCTTACATATGGAACAAGATTACCTACCGATTCTCAAAGAATAAATATTGATTCATATAAAGTAAGTGACTTCGATATTGATGTAAGTAATTTTAATAAAAAAGGAGATAAGTTAGTAATTGATAGAGGTGAAAGCAAAGCAATCAATATTATTGATGAAAAACCATCAAGACATTTAGATGCCGTGTATACTATATCAATTGAAAACGATGAAGTGGTCACCGATTCTTCGTTTGACTCACTTCTTTATGTATTAGGTAAGGACATTGGTACCACTACAATTACTATCACTTCCGATACAGGTGTTTCCAAGAATATAGAATTAGAAGTGGTTGCACCAACTGTCAAAGCGATTAACTTTGACTACATTCCTAATTTCTTAATGGTGGGTGATAATTACATTGTTAGTGCTTCTGTGCTACCTAGTGAAGTAGACGATTCTTCTTATACTATTTCTTTACAAGAAGGAAGTGAGAAATTTGTCACTTTAGAAGATCAAGGTGATGGAAAATATCTTGTTACTGCGATAAGTGCCGGTAGTGCGACTTTAATCGCTACCGCAAATGCTAATCCTTCTATTAGGAGTACAAAAACTATTACCATCAAAGAGAAACCTAATCTTGATTCTACTATTGAAAATATGTGTAGCGCTCCATATTCTGATGGTAACCACACAATAATATTTAATGAAGATGGCACCGGAAGTTTATCATTACAAGGTGGTGGAGTTTATTCGTTTAATTGGAATCTGAATGACGATTTAACTATTTCATTTACCAACGTTCAAACAATGGTACAACCTGATAAATGGTATGATTTTAAAGGAGCGTCAGGATCTAGTATTTTGGATGATGGTAATAGTATTAATTTAAGAATATACGATTTAGATGAATATGTGACAATTTCGATTCAGTTATCTCATTAAGGAGGGTTATTATGAAAAAATTATGTGTACTATTTAGTATAGTTTTATTATTAGGAAGTTGTAACAATAACCAAAATATTGGATCAGAAAATACTTCGATAAGTGAATTTAACATTATCGGTCCTGAAACTTTAAATGTTGGTCAAATAGCTAAATATGAAGTTTCTTCTGAAATGGAAGTAAATTTTGAAAGTAGCGATGAATTAGTGTTATCTATTAATTCGCGTGGAGAAGCTATAGCATATAAAGTCGGAGAAGTAGAAATCACCGCAACTGTTATAAATTCAACTTTAACTGCATCATTAAAAGTAGAAGTTAAAGATGAGATGGCTATTCCCCATAATCAATTAGAATTAACTCAATTATTTAATCAAGCCCTTAATTTAGAAGGTGATGCAAATGAGTTTTATTTAGAAACTAAAGCATCGAATATCAAACAAGATTTAAAACGTTCCGCTAAAATGTATAAAGATCATTTCTATCTTGAAACACTAGAAGAAAAATATGAAAACTATTCAGGAAAACATGAAGAACATTCTACAAAGTTTGATGGTATTAGTGGTGATTATTATTATCAAGTAATTGATAGTGATGTGACTGGTTATGGAATTAAAAGAAAATTAGTTGATGCCAATCCCTCTACGTATGATATTTTGCGCAGTGAAGCTGAAAAAAGAGGAGATAGTCCTTCATATATTTCTAGTTTCTATAATGAATTAGTTTCCATGTGGGAAGCGAGAACTTTAACTCTTGAAATTAATGGCGAAAAAGATGATGACGGATTTACTTTAAATTTAAAAAATATTTATCTCTTTGTTTGGGCTGATGAGGTAAGCAATGATTCTCGTTTATATGAAGCGGAATTAAAATTTAATAATGATGGTTTTTTTAAAGAAGGTTCTTTAAAAAAGACATATTATGATGAAAATCAATATGATGTTTCCTCTAAATCGTTCGTAGAGAATCCAGTCGTATCAAAAACTGAAAGTTATGCTTTTAAAGCGATACGTGGAGAAAAATACAATTCGTCTGATATTGATTTCAATCCGAGTGAATATTTTGTGACTTCGGTAACTGTTGCAAATTACGAAGGCGATGTTCATGTTGGAGATCGTATAAGAACTGATTATATTTCTTTGGTGGAATATGAAGGAGAAAAATCGTTAGATACTAAGAATTTTAACATTGTCGGCATTCAAAATCCGCCTGATCAAGTAGTTATTATGGAAGATAGTGATAATATCGGTTATGTTGCTATGAGTAGTGGTATTGCATATATTAAATGTCAAATGATATTCTCACCGGAAGTAATTTTCTTCGTCGAAGTAGAAGTTTTGGAGGCTTAATATGAAAAAGAATGGTTTTTTATTAATAATATCACTCGCCCTATTAGTTTCTTGCAATCCAAGTGATAATGGAGATAATTCTATTTCATCGACTACTTCATCAAAAGTAATCGAAACTTTAGAATCAATTAGAGATAATTATACAATAAATTATATTACCTCAAATGGACGTTATCATATTTATCGAAATCAAGATTATATCTATGATGAAGAATTGGGTGGGGGGCAATTTGTACTTTATGATGGAACTATGTATGTTTATACTATCCATAATGATATTGTAATTCCACATGTTCCTTATAGCGGTACTAAAGCTGATTTTGATTCTCATTATGTGCCATTTGACATCGATACAAGTGTTTTAGAAGAAAAAGATGATACTTACCATACAAATGATCCTATCGCTATGGAGGCTTTATCGTTTTTAACTAACTCGAAACCTTATGTTGCGGCAGATTTATTTATGGATAATGGACTGCTTAATTTCCGATTCTTCGATGATTATAATCGGGTAGTGATGAGTGGAACTATATATGGAATTAACGAAACTTCCTATAAACCGGTTTCTGATTATCTAGATTCTAGAATCGATCCGGAACTCGAAACTTTTAAAAATGATCCCTTATTAGAGGTATTAGGATCTCTTAATGATAACTTTACCTTCATCGGACAAAATCTTACTACTAAACGTGGGATAACGACATTGCTAACAAAAGATTACGTAGGTACTTTTGAAGGTGATGGAAGCAATATTGTATCGAGTAGTGGAATTATCGCATTAGAAGATGGAGTTCATTATTATGATATTGTAGAAAATGTTGCTACAGTTGATTTTGAAATTGTTGAAAGTACAGATTTTATAGAAAAAAACTATCCTTTTAAGCGCCACGATTTTTCTAAATTTAAGGAAGTTGCTACTAACACTTATGTTTCTTCAGATTATTATAATGTTCAAAATATTTGTGATTTATTAATTGTTGAAGGTGATGGAATCAACATGGTGCAAATTGAAGTTGATCCTGCAACTAGGAGTGCCTTTATTTCTTTGATGAGAAATCATAGTTCGGTTTACGAAGGAAAAATATTTAATATTGGAACAACTGGCTTACCTGCATTGAATGATTATCTTAATGGGACTATTAAACCGACATTAACGTATTATGAAAATGAAACATTAATTGAGGCCGTTAAAGATTTAGATACCAATTTTACCTATGTTAAAAATTTAGAAGAAGATGAAACTGAATTTCGTGGAATCATTTCAACTGAAGGTGGTCGTAAAGAATATAAAGATTATTATAATAATTTCCCATCGACCGATTATATTGTTTATGAAGATTATGCTTACAATTACGTAATTGATCAAGGTGAGATAACTCCTACAAGAAATAAAACGTTATTAAGAGAAGAATACGATGCAACATATTCCTTTAAAGCCTTAGATTTTCATTACTTTCAACCATTAGGTGATAATCGTTTTGTAACGAATTCATCTCGATATATGAAAATATTGTCTTTAATTTTAGGAAGTAATCCATATAATCAATTGCAAGCGTATGTCACCATAAAAGATGATGGAACTTTAGAGTTTGAGATTATTAATTCTTTAGGATATACGAATACCTCAGGACATCTGGAGAAAATTAATGAGACTTCTTTAAATTTAATTGATAATTACAAATCTTCTCATGATGAGCCATCATTTCCGACTTATGAAAATCGTGAATTAAAAGAGATTATTAATAAAATGAAAGATTTAGATAATTTTACCATCGCTTATCAAGATGATCCTGAATATGGAATTTATTTTGATGAAACTGATTATGATTACTATACTGAAGATACGATATATTTTGGTACTTATGAAGATGGTTTTATCACCTCAAGTAAGTCTAAATATGTCTATAATTTCGGTTGGTTAGTTGATGAAGAAACGGAAACTTCGACATTTACAGTTTCATCTCATCCTTCACTATCTTTAGAGAAAGTATCTGATTTTAATGCTTTTAATCGCTTTGAAGCTAGCATGATTGAAACTATTGCAACATATGAAGATGATAAATATCTTTCTCTTGATGAGGAAATTTACGATATATTTGTCGAAGCAATGCAATTAGGAGGAAGCAGTTACTTGGGTTTCTGTGGTGTTATTTTAGAAATCAAAGATGAAAATTTAATTGTTTCTGTTTTGGATGAAATTGAAATCGAATATGATAGTGATAATGTTAGACATGAAACATATTCAGTTTTTGCTAGTGCAATATTTCAAGATATCGGAACTACAGAAATACCAAGCTTTGCGAAAATACCGGAAATGAAATAAAGGAGTTTGATATGATTTTAGATGAATTTTACACACTTAAAAATGGTTATAAAATACCAAAACTTTCTTTGGGTACATGGCAATCTAGTATAGAAGATGCGAAAAACGCTACATTTATAGCACTAAAAAATGGTTATCGCCATATAGATACCGCCGCAGCCTATGGTAATGAAGAAGGAGTCGGTGAAGGCATCAAAAATAGTGGTATTCCACGCGAGAAAATCTTTGTCACCACAAAAATTCCGGCTGAAGTGAAGACGTATGATGGTGCGAAAAAATCAATTGCGGAGTCTCTTCGCAAATTAGACCTTGATTATATTGATTTAATGTTGATACATGCACCCAAACCATGGAGCGAGATGTTTCAAGGAGAAAAACGTTATCTAAAAGAGAATCTTGAAGTTTGGAAAGCAATGGAAGAAGCTTATAATGATGGTAAAATTCGTTCTCTTGGCGTTTCAAACTTCGATGTTGTTGATATGGAGAATATCAGCAATAACGCTGCGATAAAACCAGTAGTTAATCAAATTGGACTTCATGTTGGATGGTTACAAAAGGATATTATATCATATTGCAATAAAACCGGTATTATTATCATGGCATATTCGCCATTAGGAACCGGACGCTTGTTAGATAATCCGCTTTTAAAAGAGATGGCACGTAAATATGGAGTTAGTGTTCCTCAATTATGCATTAGATTTACTTTGGAATTAGGAACCGTTTCAGTGCCAAAATCAGTACATGAAAAGTATATAATCGATAATACTAAAGTTGATTTCAAAATAAAAGATGAAGATTTAAAAACCCTCTTAAACTTTTAAGAGGGTTTTGATTTTTAAACTGGAATAATCATATTTTGATTGATTGCTCTAAATGAAAATTCAGTGATAACTATTACTCCGCGAAGATTAATTTTTGTACCAACTCCCAATTGTTTTATGCGATTAATCATTTCGTTTCCACCAATGAGACTTCCATTGCAATATATATAGTAGGTATTTTCATTTAGTTTAGCTGTGAATAATGAAGTACCGCCATTACCGAGTTTCGATATGTCGGTAATTGTAAGTCCATCAACATCTACAGAAGCGAGAGTTTTATTTATGGAAATATCTTCGATATTTTCAGTGATATTTTCAATTATAGGCTCATCGCAATAATCTAGATATTCTTCACTTAAACGAAAGATACTATCAGCGTTAAAGTTCTTCGCGTTAAGTCGATGGAGACTTTCTGGTTCTGGAGTGATATCGACAAAGCCACAAATCATATATTTCATGCCGATTTCAATTGGAGTTTCAGATACGGGAAGATTAATGGCGTAATATCCATATATTCCATCCATAAAAAACACATTGGCATTAGCATTATAAGGATATTGTTCTATTGATATTGCGGTTCCAATAAAATATCCGATTTCTTCTTCTTCGTATGACATGAATATTTCATATCTTTCTTTTGCTGAAGTAATAACTTCTTCACTTGATTCTTGAGTTTCGGAAGATGCTATCGATGAAGTTTCTTCAGAAATATCGTTAGAGGAGTCACTATTTTCTTCGCTACTTGAAGGTTCGTTGCTATCTGGAACACTTGATTCAAAAGAGATATTTTCATTTTGATTATTACAAGCTCCAAATAGCAATAAAGTTGAGAGAACAAAAACTATAAACTTTTTCATTTTAATTTTAATCACCACCAATGCGATTATAGCATTTTAGTTTTGACAATAAAATAAGTCGAAAGACTAATTTTTATATTGAAAATATAAATGCCTAAAATCAGGCGTTTTTTGAAACTTTGAATTGTAAAAAAATGAAATAAATTATTGACTTAATCGCATTTAAAGTTCATAATGCTATCTTGCCGAATGAGGTCAGTTAGTAGAGGACTTCAGCAAAACATCAAAATCACGCTTTATTAAAATTTTGCTTTAGTTTTTCTTTGGCTTGGAAAGGAGCATGTTATGAAAACATTAACTATGACTAACGTTAAAACTGTTAATATTTTTGTTCACATGAACAATGGTTTAGCATGCTCTAAAAATAATAATCAAATAATAGTTAATAATTGCCTAGGAGTAAGCACTTCATCTATCGATGTAGGAAAAGATCAATTACTATCTCTGGATGAATGCGATAATAGCGCTAGTAAGGTTGTTGTGGGAACTTCCTATCATCTCCAATGTATAAATGAAAATGCACTGATAGTTGGTTACTTTGGAGCACCAAGAGAGCATCTGCTAGAAATATAATTAGCCGCTATCCCAGACAGATTGTCGAAATTGACTATACATAGTTTTAATGCGTCTATGTACGGAAAATAGAGATAATTATCGAAAAATTATTCGCAAAAATTATATATTTTGCCTTCGCTAACAATAGTGCCTTTGTCACGATGAGGTTTTTCACGGATAGCGACCAAAATTAGTAAAATATTCATAATCATTTCAAATATTATTTATTCTGATTCTTTATTTTTCATTTTGCTTTAAGAAATGAAAATCATACTTTCATGCGGGATAAGTCAATTATGGCACTTACAAAATAGTAAAGGAGGAATTTATGAAAGAGTTCTCAATGAATTATTCACTATATCACAACACGATAAATCTTTTTGGACCAATCGATGTTGATACATCATATAGAGTTATCAGTCAGTTGCTCTATCTTGATAATAAATTTAAAACTGAGAATGCGCCACTGGATGAAAGAATCATTACAATTCAAATCAATAGTCCAGGTGGCAGTGTCAATGAAGGATTAGCAATCTATGATACCATGAATTTCATCCAAGCCAAGATTGCAACTGTTGGAATCGGAATGGTAGCCTCAATGGCAGCTTTTTTACTTTGTTCGGGAACTAAAGGAATGAGAAAAGCAACTCAAAATTGTGAGATTCTTATCCATCAACCTTTAGGTGGTGTGAGTGGTCAAG
The DNA here is from genome assembly GCA_947595215.1 of uncultured Bacilli bacterium. Taxonomy (GTDB): domain Bacteria; phylum Bacillota_I; class Bacilli_A; order RFN20; family CAG-449; genus CANQAG01. The sequence goes on along the minus strand of CANQEO010000001.1, from coordinate 62,650 downwards.
CTTCAGATATTATGATTGCCGCTGAGCACATTCAAAAAATTAAAAACAAGCTCAATCAAATAATGGCTCAAAACACTGGTAAATCAATTGAAACAATTCAACGTGATACCGATAGAGACAATATTATGGATGCTGATACCGCTTTGCAATATGGTCTCATTGACATGGTTATACCATCTAAAAAACAAGATAAAGAGAGGTAATTTAATTATGAATTTATTAAATATGTTGGAAGAAAATTTTCTCAGATGCTATTTCCAAGTAGAGTGTTTGACTGGAAAAAATAATAAAACGCTCTTTAATGAACTTGCGAATGTGTATATGTTATCAAATGAAACTTGCGACGAATTATACGATATCGTTAAGTCTGAAGCGGTTAATAATATCGCCACTGAAATTGATTATGATCGCCATCAAAGAATTAAAGAAGTATTTTACCTTAATGGTAGTCAATATACTTTTGATTCTAAACAAGAAGAAATCATTAAAATTAAAGGTCAAGCGATGAAATTATTAATCAAAGAAGGCTATAATGTCAACTTGAAACCGAGTCAATCTGAAGCGATTAACTTTTTAGTTTCAAGTTCCTATAAAAATAAAATTATTTCATTAAGGCTTTTTGGATTAATTCAAGCATTAAAGATTATTGAAACTTATGAAGATAAATCGCTTAAAACGCTAGAAAAAGCGGCTAATTGGAATGATGTTGATAGCATTTTGATGTGTCTTTACTTTAATAAAAAAAGTCGCGATGAGTATTTGAGTCATCTTTATACACTTCTTAATAATTTACCTACCTATTATATTTTTGAAAGAGCAAATTCTTTTTATCGAGGCATAAATATCAAGTTTCACGAAAATACATATTTATTGCAAAAACTTATAGGATCCGAACAACTTAATCCTAATGTTTATGTACCTAAATATGCACGTATTTTAATGTCTACATTAATCAATGAAAAGGATAAACGCAAAATTGTATTTGGAAATCAGGATGTATTAGATGCTGCAAATGACTTACCATTATGCCTAATGAAAAACAAAGTTAAACTTTTGGTTTATCAAGGGCAATCGATGGTATCGCGCAAGGATGAACAAGATAAGATTATAAATAAAATTGCTAAGCAATTTAACAATAATTGCTATAACGCTTTGTGCCTTATTAATGAAGATGCTTTCTTGTTAGAAGACTATTATAATCATATTTCTTTGCGATTTAAAGATGCTAATATTGTAAAAATTGATGTATCACAATTGAAGCCGTTCGATCTAGAATCAAGTCGCCATAATATCCTTGTTCGTAGTTGCGAGGAAGATAAAGCGAATATTTACGTTTTTATTGTTCATGGAGATGTTAACTCTAATTATCTCAATGCAATAAAAAGTTTTGCTAACAACGAAGAAAGAAAAGCGTTCTTTTTAAGTGGATTAGGAATCTCTATCGATTTAAGTTCTGTTTATCCTATCTTCTTGTGTGATAGCAAAAATGCTAAGCACTTAAAAATACTACAAACAATTTTCTTAAAAAACATCGAAAATGTCGAAAAGGAAATTTTATTATCGAAATTAATCAAAACAAAAACTGAAGAGTTTGGCGTTGAAGTTGAATTTGACAAAAATTCGTTAGAGCATCTTTATGCTTTGTCATTGAAAGATGCTTCTGAAACATTAACATCGCTTTTATCTTCAGTTGATTGTAATAAAGTGATAACGATTAGCGAGTTAACTCAATATCGTGAGGATCATACAATTTATGGATTTGGAGGTTACAAAAATGTATAAGGAAATCAGTGAATTAATAAAAGGGCATGAAAATCAAAAACTCGTTTCATATAATGAACTCGATAGAGACGAGTTAGTCTCTTTTAAAGATCTTCCTAAATGCAAAATGAATGGTGTATTGAAAGCGAGTTTTTCCATTAATGGAGAACTTATGCAAAAATATTCAAAAAATGATTGCCATGTTGCGGTAATTTCGGCAACTGGATTAGGAAAGACCACATCGTATGTCATTCCAACCATTTTATCGTTTGCAAGTCAAGCGATAAAAAAGAGCATGGTTATTTCGGATCCTAAAGGAGAAAACTATCGGATTACTGCAAAAAAACTGCGTAAAGAAGGGTATAAAGTTTATCTATTAAATTTTAGAGATCATCGTCACAGCGAATATTGGAATCCGTTAACTCCGATATACCGAGAATATCAACGTGCTTTTGATGTTACTAAGGAAATTGAAAGAGTAACTATTAATCAACGTATCAAGTATCGCTTTCAAGATAAGATTTACGATACTTTGAAAGAAGCAGAAAAAAATGCGCAATTTGAAAAAAAATTAATGCTTTCTGAGGTTGGTAATAAAATTGATCACATGGCTAATATGCTTATCACAATTGATGATAAGCATGATATGGTTTGGGATTTGGGTGCCAGAGATATCTTAAAATCTTTCTTATGGGCAATGCTTGAAGATTCAAAACTTGATGAGAGTTCTTTTGAGAGGATTACTGAAGATACTTTCTCGTTCAGCACAATTTTTAAGATTCTTGCTAGTTTTGATGGTATGGGTTCGAATGAAAATCCATTAAACTTCGATAGGGGATACTTCTCTAGAAGACCGCACAATTCAAAAGCGTATTTATTTTCAAGGGGACCTTTTGATTGTGCGGAAAGAACTCGATCTAGTTATATGACTACCTTCCAATCAAAGTTAGCGGTCATGAAGAATAGTACGATTCAAACTATCACTAGTTGTAATTCATTCGATTTAAATGTTCTTTTAGAAGATAAAGTTGCTATCTTTATTGATTATCATGATGAGATTAAAACACATTATCAAATGATTAGTCTTTTTGTTCAAAGTGCATATAATTTTTTAATTGAAAATGTAAGTAGATTGAAAACCGGAAAATTAGATAAACCATTTTATTTTATTCTTGATGAATTTGGCAATTTTCCACCTATAATTGATCTGGACACTACGATATCAGCATGTCGAGGAAGAAATATTTTCTTTATTTTGATAATTCAATCTTATGCTCAATTAGATAATGTTTATGGCAAAAATGTAGCCACTATTATTAGAGATAATCTTAATATTCATATTTTCTTAGGTAGTAATAATCCAGAAACATTGGAAGCGTTTAAAAGAGAATGTGGCGAATATACACGCATATCTCCGATATGTGCTTTAAAAGGTCAAGGAGAAAAATTGACTGATATCAGCATAGAAACTATTCCGCTCATACCCAAAAGCGATTTAGCATATTTAAAAGAAGGGGAATGCATTATTACTGAAGCTAATTGTCCCTATGTTTTAAAAAGCAAATTACAAAGGTTTTATCGTTGTGAAGAGTTTTCTAATTACGAAAAAGATGATGTATTTGAATATCAATCTAAGATTAATCCATACGACTCAAAATACGATTATGATATTTCTAAACTAATGTCATATAGAACAAAATTCAATGAGGACTGGTAATAGATAAATCGAAAAACTTATATGTCAAACTAAGCAAAATTCAATTTTGCAAAAGTTTGACTTTTAATTTAATCTTATAGTTGTAAATTAATAAAAATATTCTATATAACTATAGAACTAAATATAGCAACTTTATAATACTTATGGAATTTTTTGTTTGTATATATTAGAAATTTATAATAAGAAAGTCTTTCCATAAATCAATTAGAATGTTTAATTTATGTTAAGTGTTCTGACAAATTAGATATTAAAGTTTCCATGAATATATATAAATCAATTGAAAAATTTTGTTAATAGAGTGGTTTTGTAATTCTTATATATTAAATTAAGGATATAGTAAAATCGTCTAAAAAATAGATTTTGAACATATATTAAAATTTATTTAAAATTTGTTGACTTATGCATATGACATTAGGTAGAATGTTGAAGTCGACGCTTTTTAACGTGCGCTATGAAGTGGAAGATTGCTGAACACCGACATCAGTTGTCATAGGGGAACTTCCATGGAGCGTAATGTCTAGCCAGATTTAGACAAGGAGGAAATTTATGGCAAATAAAAAGATTAGAGTCCGCTTAAAGGCATATGATCACAAAATCTTGGATTTATCAGTCGAAAAGATCGTTCAAGCGGCCAAAAACACGGGAGCCACAGTAGTTGGTCCAATCCCACTCCCAACGGAGAAACAAGTCTATACAATTTTAAGAGCGGTCCACAAATATAAGGACGCAAGAGAACAGTTCGAAATCAGAACTCACAAGAGATTGATCGATATCATCAATCCAAATAAGCAAACCATCGATACTTTAACTCGTTTGGATTTGCCAAGTGGTGTTGATATCGAAATTAAATTATAAGGAGGCAGGAAACGATGAAATCAATCGTAGGACGTAAAATGGGGATGACCCAAGTATTCAGTACGGACGGAAAAATGTATCCTGTCACCGTCATTGAAGTTTTACCAAATGTCGTCACTCAAGTAAAAACAAAAGAAAAAGATGGATATGATGCGATTCAAGTCGGTTATGAAGAAAAGAAAGAAAATCGTTGCAACAAAGCAGAATTAGGTATCTTTAAGAAAGCTGGCGTCTCTCCAAAATATGAACTCAAAGAGTTAACTGGAGACGAGATGAAATACGAAGTCGGTCAAGAAGTTAAAGCAGATATCTTTAAAGCCGGTGATGTAATCGATGTTATCGGAACTAGTAAAGGAAAAGGTTTTACAGGTGCTATTAAACGTTGGCACTACACCATTGGTCCAAAAGGTCACGGATCTGGTTACCATAGAGGTCCAGGATCATTCGCTACTAATGGTAGATGCAATAACCGTGTCCACCCAGGTAAGAAAATGGCTGGTCACGCTGGTGGAAATAGCGCTACAATCTTAAATCTTCTCGTTGTCGCAGTCGATGCCGAAAAGAATGCCATCTTAGTTAAAGGTGCGGTTCCAGGACCTAAAAAATCAATTGTCACTTTGAGAACAGCCGTCAAGGCTCAAAAGAACGTTGAAAAAGTTAAAGACTTAGTCAACTATTCCGCTTCTCAAGGTAATGAATAACCTGTAACGGAAAGGAGAATTAGAAATGGCAAAAAAAGCAAATACAGTAACTTTGCCAGTCGTCAATCAAGCTGGTGAAGAAGTTAGCAAAGTTAGCTTAAGTAGTGATGTCTTCGCTTGTGAAGTTAACAACCAAGTCATGTTCGATGCCGTTCAGGTTTATCAAGCGAATATGAGACAAGCGACAGCTAAGACCAAGACTAGAGCTGAAGTTTCAGGCGGCGGTAAAAAACCATTCCGTCAAAAAGGTACCGGACGTGCTAGAGCTGGTTCCACTCGTTCGCCTTTATGGAGACATGGTGGTATCGTCTTTGGTCCAAAAGGCAACCAAAACTTCAAATTAGAAATGAACAAAAAGTCACACAATCTCGCAGTTAGATCTGCTTTAACCCTCAAGGTTAACGATAAAGATATGATTGTTGTCGATGCATTCAACTTCGACGCTCCAAAAACTAAGGAGATGGTCAAAGTTATGAAAAACATCAATGCAAAAGAAAAGACTTTGTTTGTCATCGCTGAAGATAACGATAACTTCGTTGCTTCTGCCCGTAATATCCCGGGTGTAATAATCACAGGCTTCAACAATTTATGTGTCTATGACATCTTAAATGCTGATAGTGTAGTGATGACTCTCGATGCAATCAAAGCAGTTGAGGAGGAACTTAAATAATGGCTAAAGCAAAGAAAGCTGTTGAAGAAGTCGTCGAAGAAAGAAAATATGCGGCTCCACAAACAGGAGACTTCGATGTCATCGTAAAACCAATCGTTACCGAAAAAACGATGAATCTTCAAAAAGAACAAAACAAAATAACCGTAGTCGTTAAAAAAGACGCGAACAAAGTTCAAATTAAACTCGCGTTTGAAGCGATCTTCAATGTCAAAGTTATTGATGTCAAGGTCATGAATGTTGGCCCAAGAGCCAAGAGAATGGGACGTTATGAAGGTTCAATCAGCGGATACAAGAAAGCTATAGTCACTCTTGATCCATCTGAAAACCTCAACGTTGTCAGTGAATAAGCCATTAAAGGCTATTAATTAAATATAGGAGAAAGAAAAAATGCCAATTAGAAGTTATAAGCCGACGACTCCGTCTCGTCGCCATATGACCAACTCTACGTTTAGCGAAATCACTACTAGTACTCCTGAAAAAAGCTTATTAGTTTCACTTTCAAAAACTGGAGGTCGTAACAACACCGGTATGATTACGACACGCCACATCGGCGGTGGTCACAAAAGAAAATATAGAATCATCGATTTCAAGAGAAATAAGGATGAGATTCCCGGAAAAATCAAAACAATTGAATACGATCCAAACAGAAATGCCAACATTTGCTTAGTTGCTTATGTTGATGGTGAAAAGAGATACATCATCGCTCCAAAAGGCATTGAAGTTGGCGATATCGTCATCTCAGGTGTCGCAGCTGATATCAAAGTCGGTAATGCGATGGAATTAGGAAACATTCCTGAAGGTACCATGGTTCACAATGTGGAATTAAATCCGGGTAAGGGTGGACAACTTTGCCGCGCTGCCGGTACTTCCGCACAAGTCCTTGGTAAAGAAGGCAAATATGTTCTTGTTCGTCTCGCTTCTGGAGAAGTTAGAAAAGTTTTAGCAAAATGCCGTGCCACTATCGGTGTTGTCGGTAATGAAGACTATAACTTAATTAATCTCGGTAAAGCAGGTAAAACAAGATGGTTAGGCGTTCGCCCAACTGTTCGTGGTTCTGTCATGAATCCTAATGACCACCCACATGGTGGTGGTGAAGGTAAATCACCGGTTGGCCGTAGCGCTCCGCGTACCCCATGGGGTAAGAAAGCTCTCGGTGTTAAGACACGTGACACTAAGAAAGCTAGCAATAAATTAATCGTCAGAAGACGTAATGGTAAATAGGAAAGAGAGGTAAGGAAATATGGCTCGTAGTTTGAAAAAAGGCGCTTTCGTCGATGATCATTTAATGAAAAAAGTCGAAGCATTAAATGCCTCTGGAAAAAAAGAGTTAATTAAAACTTGGTCACGTAGATCGACAATTTTTCCACAATTCATTGAACACTCTTTCGCTGTTTATAACGGTCATGAATTTATCACCGTTTACGTCACGGAAGATATGGTCGGACATAAGTTAGGAGAATTTGCTCCTACCCGTACCTATAAAGGACATACCGGTCACACAGCAGAAGATAAAGCTGCTGCGGCCGCTCGGAGGTAATTAAGATGCAAGCAATGGCAAAAGCAACCGGAGTGCGCGTCACTCCAAGAAAAGCACGCTTAGTAATCGACTTAGTAAGAGGTAAGGATGTCGCTGAAGCGTTAGGAATTCTTGCTAACGTTAACAAATCCGCTACTGCTCCAGTAGTCAAATTGATTAAGAGTGCTGCTGCAAATGCAGTTAATAACAATAAGATGGACGAATCAAAATTATACATCGCCGAAATTTATGCTGGTGATGGTCCACGTCTTAAGAGATATCTCCCGAGAGCGAAAGGTTCCGCTTCGTCACTCGTTAAAAGAACCTGCCACATCACATGTGTGGTAAAAGAAAGATAGGAGGGGCATATGGGTCAAAAAGTTAATCCGGTAGGAATGAGAATCGGTGTCAGCCGTGACTGGAATTCTAGATGGTATGCTAGCAAGAAAGACTATGCTACCTTCTTGAAAGAAGATATTGAAATCAGAAAATATCTCACTAAAGAATTAAAAGACTCTTTACTCTCACACATTGAGATTGAGAGAATCAAAGAAGTTATCAATGTTATGATTTTCACCGCTCGTCCGGGTATGGTCCTCGGACAAGATGGTGCTCGCATTAAAGAACTCAATAAATTGATAACTAAGCTAGTTAACAAAGGCGCCAAAGCTAAGAAAGAAGTTAAACTTGTCGTCGTCGAAGTGAAGAATCCTTCACTCGATGCTAACATCATCGCTCAAGATATCGCTAAGCAACTTGAAGATCGTGCTTCATTTAGAAACGTTCAAAAGAAAGCGATTCAAAGAGTTCTAAAAGCCGGTGCGGTCGGTTGCAAAACAATGGTTTCTGGTCGTTTAGCCGGTGCTGATATCGCTCGTAGCGAAGGTTATAAAGAAGGTGTTGTTTCTCTTCATACACTTCGTCAAGATGTCGATTATGCTTTAGCAGAAGCACACACCACCTATGGTAGATTAGGCGTTAAAGTTTGGATCTCCCGTGGTGTCGTCAATTTAAATGCGAAACCCGAACAAAAGAAAGGAGAGTAGTTCACGATGTTACAACCAAAGAGAGTTAAATACAGAAGACCTCATGGAATCAAATACGAAGGCTTATCAAAAGCTGGTAACGAAGTATCATTTGGTGAATTTGGTCTCCAAGCTATCTCGGGTAATGAGATTAATTCGCGTCAAATCGAGGCCGCTCGTATCGTCCTCGCTCGTTACACAAAAAGAACTGGTCAGATCTGGATTAGAATCTTCCCACACTTAGCAAAAACTAAGAAACCAGCGGAAGTTCGTATGGGATCTGGTAAAGGTAGCCCAGATTCATGGGTTGCCATTGTAAAAACAGGCCGCGTGATGTTTGAAATCGCTGGAGTTCCTGAAGAAGTCGCTCGCGAAGCTTTACGCTTAGCAAGCTACAAACTCCCACTCAAAACACGCATCGTTGCGAAAGGAAAAGGTGAGTAATCATGATGAAATTAAATGAAATCAGAGAACTTTCAAATGAAGAACTCAACGAGAAGGCATATGAATTGAAACAAGAGTTAATGTCCCTTCGTTTCCAACATGCAACTGGCCAACTCGAAAATGGTAAAAAATTAACCGAAATTCGTAAGACCATCGCTCGCATCTATACAGTTTTAAAAGAACGCGAGATCGGACTTAACTAAGGAGGAACTAAATCATGGAAGAAAGAAAAACAAGAAGAGTCCTACAAGGTGTAGTTGTCTCCGACAAAATGGATAAAACCATCACGGTTTTAATCGAAACACACAAACGCCATCCAAAATATGGAAAACGCGTTAAATATTCCAAAAAGTATAAAGCTCATGACGAAAACAACGAAGCTAAGATGGGTGATGTCGTCGCGATTATGGAAACTCGTCCATTATCAGCGACCAAGCACTTCCGTCTCTTAAATGTCGTTATGAAGGCTGAAGACGTCAAATAAAGGGAGGACAAACGAATATGGTTCAAACTGAAACAAATTTAGTGGTAGCCGATAATTCCGGTGCCAAATCGGTTCGTATCTTCCGTTTATATGGCGGAAGTCACCGTAAATCCGCTTCGATCGGAGATATTGTCTTATGTGCGGTCAAAGCGGCGATTCCAAATGGTAAAATCAAGAAAGGTGATGTCGTTAAAGGCGTCATCGTCAGAACCAAAAAAGGAATTAATAGACCAGATGGTTCTTATGTCCGCTTTGATGATAATGCCATCGTTTTAATTAACGAAGACGGATCTCCTCGCGGAACCAGAGTTTTCGGACCAATTGCCCGCGAACTTCGTGACAAGGGTGAAGGATTCATGAAAATTGTCTCCTTGGCTCCTGAGGTTTTATAAGGAGGTTCATCATGAGAGTAAAAAAAGGTGATAAAGTTATCGTTATCGCAGGCGCTGATAAGGGTAAAGTTGGAGTTGTCCAAAAGGCATTTCCAAAATTAAATAGAGTTGTAGTTGATGGTGTTAACTTAGTCAAAAAACATCAAAAACCAAGACAAAATAACGCTGAAGGCTCTATCGTTGAAATGTATGCACCAATCGATGCTTCTAACGTCGCTATCTATGACGCTAAAGCTAAGAAAGCTACTAGAGTGTCTTATCAAATCATCGATGGTAAAAAAGTTCGTGTCACCAAAAAGAGTGGCACTAAGTTAGATTAAGGAGGTAGTGAGTAATGGCAACAGCAAAGAAAACCACAGCAGCAGCTGAAGAAGTCAAAAAACCAGCAGCCAAGAAAGCGACTCCTAAGGCTAAGGCCGAACCAAAAGCGGCTCCAAAAGCCAAGAAAGTAGTCGACGAAAACAAATATGTCGCTCGCTTAAAGAAAAAATATGATGATGAAATCGTACCAGCCTTAATGAGCAAGTACAATTACAAATCAATCATGCAAGTTCCACATCTCGAAAAGATCGTCTTAAATGTCGGTGTTGGAGATGCGACTTCAAATTCAAAATTACTCGACGACTCAGTTCGTGAATTAGCTGAAATTACCGGTCAAAAACCAGTGGTTACCAAAGCTAAGAAATCCGTCGCTTCCTTTAAATTAAGAGAAGGTATGCCAATCGGATGTAAAGTAACATTAAGAGGCGCGAGAATGTATGAATTCCTCGACAAGTTAGTCACCATTTCACTTCCACGCGTTAGAGATTTCCGTGGTGTCAGTAAAAATGCATTTGACGGAAGAGGAAACTACACCTTAGGTGTTAAAGAACAATTGATCTTCCCAGAGATCGATTTTGATAAAGTTTCAAAGACTAGAGGCATGGACGTTGTTATTGTCACAACCGCTAACACTGACGAAGAAGCTTACACACTTCTTGAAATGTTAGGAATGCCGTTCCACAAATAGGAGGATAGAAAAATGGCAAAGAAATCAATCGTTGTTCGCTGCAATCGTCCTCAAAAGTTTAAAGTGAGAGAATATACTCGTTGCGAACGCTGTGGACGTCCACACTCAGTTATTAAAAAATTCGGTTTATGCCGTATCTGCCTTAGAGAACTCGCTTATAAAGGCGAAATTCCGGGTATGAAAAAATCCAGTTGGTAGAATAGGAGGAAGATAAGTATGATGATAGATCCAATCGCGGATATGCTTACAAGAATCCGTAATGCAAATCAAAATCACGATGAAACTGTTTCAATGCCTTCTTCCACCATGAAAGTTCGCATTGCCGAAATTTTGAAAGAAGAAGGATTCATCGTCGACTTTGCAGTCGAAGGTGATGTAAAAAAAGTGTTAACCATCACTCTTAAATATGGTTATAAAGGAGCTAGAGCAATCTCTGGTTTAAAGAAAATCTCAAAACCAGGTCTTCGCGTTACAGTTCCGGCGGATAAACTTCCACGCGTCTTAAATGGCTTAGGTATCGCTGTTATTTCTACCTCAAAAGGTGTTATGACTGATAAAGAAGCCCGTAAGAATGGTGTCGGTGGCGAAGTTATCGCCTATGTGTGGTAGGAGGTAATGTATGTCTAGAGTAGGAAGAAAACCGATTGTCGTTCCAACAGGTGTTAATGTTTCAATTGACGGAAATGTCGTTGAAGTCAAAGGACCAAAAGGAACTTTAAAAAGAGAATTCCCAGTTGAATTAAAGATTGAATTAGAAGGAGATCAATTAAAGGTTGCGCGTCCAAATGATTCAATAAGAATGAAAGAACTTCACGGCACTGCCCGTGCAAACTTAAATAACATGGTTGTCGGAGTTAGTGAAGGCTTTAAAAAGCAACTTGAAATCGTCGGTATCGGTTACCGTGCTGCGATGAGAGGAGAAAACATCGTTCTCAACATGGGGTACTCCCACGAAGTAGTGTTAAAACCAGAGCCAGGAGTTAAAGTATCCGTTGCTGATAACGTCAATATTACCGTTGAAGGTTACGATGCGCAAGCTGTTGGTCAAACCGCTGCTTTAATTAGAGCAGTTAGAGAACCGGAACCTTATAAAGGCAAAGGTATCAAATACAAAGGCGAATACATCCTCCGTAAAGAAGGAAAACGCGCCGGTAAGAAATAGACTCAAGAAAGGGGATAAGTATGATTACAAAAGAATCAAAAAATGTCAGCCGTATGAGACGTCACGCTCGTGTAAGACGCAAAATCAGCGGTACCAACGAATGTCCACGCTTGAGTGTCTATCGTTCAAATGCGCACATTCATGCACAATTAATCGACGATATGAAGGGTGTTACACTTGTTTCTAGTTCTTCATTATCGTTGAAATTAGAAAATGGTTCCAATATTGAAGCGGCGAAAAAAGTTGGTGAAGATATCGCTAAACTAGCAGTCGCTAAAGGAATCAAAAAAGTAGTCTTCGATCGTTCCGGATATCTTTATCATGGACGTATCAAGGCTTTAGCCGATGCAGCCCGTGCTAACGGCTTAGAATTCTAGGAGGTAAGGAAATGGCAGAAGAAAATATGGTTGTTGAAACCGAAAATAAACCAGCTCCAAAACAAGAAAGAGCTCACCGTTCCGAACGTCCGGGTCGTAAAATGGGCGGAAAACCAGGCGTAAATCGCTTTGAAAAACAATATGAAGAACGTGTCGTCGCTATCAATAGAGTCTCAAAGACTGTTAAAGGTGGACGTCGTATGCGTTTTGCCGCATTAGTGGTTGTCGGTGATGGAAAAGGCAATTATGGTTTTGGTACCGGAAAGGCCGGCGAAGTCCCAGATGCAATCAAAAAGGCGCTTGAGGCAGCTAAAAGAAATATGTTGCACATCACCATCGTAAAAGGTGGTACCATCTCTCATGAGATCGTCGGTAAATTCGGCGCTTGTAATGTTTTCTTAAAACCAGCACCGGAAGGTACTGGAATTATCGCTGGTGGACCAGTTCGTGCTATTTTGGAATTAGCGGGTGTTAAAAACATCTACTCCAAAGTATATGGCTCAAGAACCGCCATCAACTGCATTAGAGCGACGGTAGATGGTTTGAGTAACCTCAAGACCACAGCGCAAATTAATGCGCTTCGCAAATAGGAGGTCAGCACATGAAACTTAATGAATTAAATTATGAAGCTGGAGCTCGTAAAAAGAAAATGCGTGTCGGTCGCGGATTAGGAAGCGGCAAAGGCAAGAACTGTGGTACCGGTAACAAGGGTCAAAAATCTAGAAGTGGTGGCGGAGTTCGTCTCGGCTTTGAAGGTGGTCAAAACCCAATTTATCGTAGATTACCAAAAAGAGGATTTACCAATTATACTCAAGTTCGCTATGCGATCGTTAATGTCAAAGACTTAAATAAATTTGATGATGGTGTTAATGTCACTCCGACACTTTTAAAAGAGGCCGGATTGGTTAACAAAGAATACGAAGGAGTGAAAATCTTAGGCAACGGAACTTTGGAAAAGAAACTTAATGTTTCTGCTAACAAGTTCTCGAAAGCGGCCAAAAAGGCCATCGTCGATGCCGGTGGAAAAATTGAGGTGATCTAAGATGAAGAAACTCGCAGCCATCTTTAAGAACAAAGATATTAGAGGAAGAATCCTATTTACCTTAGGAATTTTCTTAATCTTTAGAATCGGCTCCGCGATTACGGTGCCAGGCGTCAAGGTCAATCAAAGCATGGGTGATAGCGATGTTCTTAGCTTAATGAATTTATTAGGTGGTGGGGCATTACAAAGTTTCTCTGTGTTTGCGCTAGGTGTATCGCCGTACATCACTTCATCGATTATCATTCAGTTGCTATCGATGGATGTTCTTCCAGCCTTAACTGAACTTTCAAGGCAAGGTCAAAGCGGAAGAAAGAAAATCGAAATGGCAACTCGTTATCTAACTTTATTACTCGGATCTGTTCAAGCGTATGGCATTACAGTTACCATGCAGAACACTTCCGGACTGGAAGTTCTTGATGGTTCCTTCTTTGGTTATATGAAAATTGTCATCTTCTTAATCGCCGGTTCGATGCTAGTGATGTGGATGGCAGACCAAATTACTACCAAAGGTATCGGAAATGGTATTTCAATGATTATCTTCGCCGGTATTGTTTCATCATTACCGACGCAGATATATAATGCATTCGTCTATTTCTTCGGACAACAATTGATCACTGGAGATTCAGAATACATCATTCGTGGTGCCTTATCATTAGGTGTCTATATCTTGACTTATATTCTTGTTATCGTCTTCGTGGTCTTCGTCGAATTATCGATAAGAAAAATCCCAGTCCAACACTCAGGAACAGGTGGTGCTTTAAATCAAAAGATCAATAACACCTCATTCTTACCGATTAAAATTAACTCAGCCGGTGTTATTCCGGTTATCTTCGCTAGCTCGATTATGATGGCTCCAGCCGTCATTGTGAGTTTCGCAACTAGCTCAACTGATGCGACACTACAAAATATCTTAAATATTTTCGTCTCGTCAGCGTTAGTGGAAATGCCTGGTATTAACGGAAGTGTTTGGTATATGCCTTGGGGTCTTATAATTTATATTATCTTGACTTTTGCATTCAGTTTCTTCTATTCAAATTTAACAATCAATCCTGAGCGTTTAGCAGAAGACTTTAAAAAGAATGGTACTTACATCCCAGGTGTAAGACCAGGCAATGAAACGCATCGTTATGTAAAGAAAGTACTTAATAGAGTTACCTTCATCGGTGCGACAGCCTTAACTTTAATCGCCGCTTTACCAGTAGTACTTACTTTATTAAAAGTGGTTCCTCAATCACTCGCGTTAGGTGGAACTGGTATGATCATCGTCGTCGGTGTGGCGCTTGAAACTATGAATCAAATTAATGGTTTACTTGCAGCGGCTTCATCCCATGCGTCAGTTAATTAGGAGGATACAAAATGAATATCATCATTATGGGCCCGCCTGGAGCTGGCAAAGGAACACAATCTGAAAAGATTCTGGCTTATTGTGACATCCCACATATCTCCACTGGGGATATGTTCCGTGAGGCCATTAAAGAAGGTACTAAATTAGGTGTACTCGCCAGTTCTTATATCAATCAAGGACTTTTAGTTCCTGATGAAGTTACAATCGGTTTAGTTAAAGAAAGATTAGCAAAACCAGATTGTGAAAGTGGTTATCTTCTCGATGGCTTTCCGCGTACCATCGCACAAGCGGAAGCCTTAGAGACTTTGACTAAAGAGATCTCACGCCCGATTCAATTAGTTATCAATATCACTTGTGATAAAGATGCTTTAATCAAGAGAATCTCTGGACGTAGAGTTTGTAAAAACTGTGGTAATTCCTATCACGTCGAATTTAAAAAACCGATGAAAGAAGGAGTTTGCGATAGTTGTGGAAACGAACTCATTCAACGTAAAGATGATACTGTAGAATCGCTAGCAGTGAGACTCGATGCTTATGAAAATCAAACTAAACCTTTAATCGATTTTTACGCGAAAAAAGGACTTCTTAAAGAAGTAGATGGTTTGAAAGACATAAGTGATGTCTTCTCTGACATTCAAAAGATTATATCTGAGGTAGCAAAGTAAATGATCATTATCAAATCAGAGCGCGAAATCGAGCTTATGAGACAAGCCGGAAAAGTAGTTGCCGAAGTATTTGAAGCGGTTAAACCTATGATCACACCTGGAGTTACGACTAAAGAACTCGCTCATAAAGCTGAAGAAGTCATTAGAAGCTTCGGGGCTTATCCGACCTTTAAGAATTATAATGGTTTTCCCGGGGCCATTTGTACATCGGTAAATGATGTCTTGGTCCACGGGATACCGTCTTCTCAAAAACTTAAAGAAGGAGACATCGTCTCTCTTGACGTCGGAGCTACATTAAACGGGTATAATGGTGACGCTTGTAGAACTTATCTGGTCGGTAAGGTATCTAAAGAAGCGGAAGAGTTAGTGCAAGTGACAGAAGAATGCTTCTTCGAAGCACTCAAATTCGCAAAACCCGGAAATCATCTCGGTGATCTCTCACATGCGATTCAAGTACATGCTGAAAATCATGGATTCTCAGTTCCTAGAGATTATACAGGACATGGAATCGGAAGAGGGTTACATGAAGACCCGGTAATTCCTAATTATGGAGAAACAGGACGCGGAGTCATTCTAAAAGAAGGAATGTGCCTCGCAATTGAACCGATTATCCATCAAGGAAGAAGAGAAACCAGATTGATGAATGATGGGTGGACGGCGAAAACGATTGATGGCAAATTAGCCAGTCACTATGAAAATACGATCGTAATCACTAGCACGGGTTATGAAATTCTAACTATGCTAAGCAACAAGGAGGATTGAATGGCAAAGGAAGATGTCATTGAAGTAGAAGCGGTAGTCGTTGAAACCTTACCTAATGCGATGTTTAATGTGAGATTAGAAAACGGTGTAGTAATTCTCGCCCACGTTTCTGGTAAAATCCGTATGAATTACATCCGCATTTTACCAGGTGATAGAGTTACTGTAGAAATATCGCCATATGATTTAACACGTGGAAGGATCACATTTAGATATAAATAAGTGATCGAAAAGAAACAAAACGAGGAGGAAATTTTATGAAAGTGAGACCCTCAGTAAAACCGATTTGCGACAAGTGCAAGGTAATCCGCAGAAAAGGCCGCGTCATGGTCATCTGCCAAAACCCCAAACATAAGCAAAGACAAGGCTAATTTAGGAGGAAAAGAAAAATGGCACGTATTGTTGGAGTAGATATACCCAATGAAAAACGCGTAGTTGTCTCTTTAACTTACATCTTTGGTATCGGACCAACAACCGCGAAGAAAATTTTAGCGGCTGCTAACGTCAGTGAAGATGTTCGCGTTAAAGACTTAACCGAAGAACAACTCACCGCGATTAGAAAAGAAGTCAGCGCTATCAAGGTCGAAGGTGACCTTCGTAGAGAAATTTCATTAAACATCAAACGTTTAAGCGAAATTGGCTGCTATCGTGGACTTAGACATCGTAAAGGCTTACCAGTTCGTGGTCAAAGAACAAAGACCAATGCGAGAACTCGCAAAGGACCGAAAAAGACTATCGCGAACAAGAAGAAAGCCACTCAAGGTTAGAAAGTGAGGTAAATAGTATATGGCACAAGCAAAAAAATCTTCTACTACTCGTAAGAAGAAAATTAAAAGAAGTTATACTAAAGGTATCGCCCACATTCATTCGACCTTTAACAACACAATCATCACCATTACCGACGAAGCCGGTAATGCGATTGCTTGGAGTTCAGCCGGCGCTTTAGGTTTCAAAGGTTCAAAGAAATCGACACCATTCGCAGCTCAAATGGCTGCTGAAAAATGTGCTAAAGCTGCTCTCGATCAAGGTTTAAAGACTGTTGATGTCAACGTCAAAGGACCTGGACAAGGCCGTGAATCTGCTTTAAGAAGTCTTCAAGCAGCTGGTCTTTCAATTCAAGTTATTACTGATACTACACCGATTCCACACAATGGATGTCGGCCACCAAAACGTCCACGCGGATAGTCGTGCATGTTAACCAGGGAGGAAAACTATGAAAAAATTTGAAAAGCCAGAATTTAAGATCGCTAGTTACGATACAACATCTAATTACGGTCATTTCGTCATCGAACCATTAGAACGTGGTTTTGGTATGACGATTGGAAATGCTTTAAGAAGAGTATTACTCTCCTCACTTCCGGGTGCTAGCGTTTACGCAATCGAGGTCGAAGGAGCTCGTCATGAGTTCTCATCTCTTGAGGGTATCGAAGAAGATGTCACAAGCATCGTTTTAAATCTCAAGAGTTTAGTTCTCAAAATCGACGAAGACGTCGATAGCAATTACAAATTAACTATCAACGTTCAAGAAAGTAAAGTGGTTACCGCTGCAGATATCGTCTGCCCGGCCGGTGTTGAAGTCATCAACAAAAATCTTGTCATCGCTCATGTTAACGAGACGGGAAAACTTATTATGACCATCTACGCTCGTAATGGTAGAGGTTATGTAACAGGAGAAGGTAATAAATCAAAATCATTACCGCTTGGTGTGATTCCAACCGATTCCAATTACTCCCCAATTACTAAAGTTAAATATGAAGTGTTACCGACTAGAATCGGACATAATTCAAATTATGACAAACTCGATTTGGAAGTTTGGACTAATGGTTCGATGCTTCCTCACGATGCGGTTGCTTTAGCAGCGAAAATCTTAGTTACTCACTTTGAGTTATTCGAAGAATTAAGTGAAATTGCTAAATCTACCGAAGTTCTCGCGGAAACTGTTGAAGAACCAAAGAACAAATATCAAGACATGACTATCGAAGAACTCGATCTTTCAGTTCGTTCTTATAACTGCCTAAAAAGAGCGGCTATCGCTACAGTTATGGAACTCACACAAAAGACTGAGGAGGATATGATGAAAGTCAGAAATCTCGGTAAGAAATCTTTAAAAGAAGTCAAAGAAAAGCTTGCAGGCATCGGACTTGGCTTCAGAGAATACGAATAGGAGGACAAGTTAAATGCGTACACAAGGACGTAAAAATGTACATGGTAAGGGTGGTGTCCGTTTTAAGGCGGCATTTACCCCATCTAAATACAAAGCGATGCTAAGAAACCTCGTTACCGAATTAATCGTTAATGAAAAAGTTGAAGTCACATTACCGGTTGCTAAAGAACTCTCCGCTTTAGCGGACAGAATGGTCACTTATGGTAAAAAAGGTGATTTAGCAGCTCGTCGTCTTGCGGCAAGAACTGTTCGTAACGTAGTCGCTGATAAAAATGGTAATACTGCGTTAAAGAAACTTTTCGATGATCTTGCTAAAAGATACGAAAATCGCAATGGTGGATACACTAGAGTACTTAAAACTGGTAATCGTCGCGGTGATAATGCGGCGATGGCTATTGTCAGTTTCGTCGACTAATTAAAATAAAACTACCGCTATCAAACGGTAGTTTTATTTTTGATTATGAGTAAGAATATAGTTAAGAGTTCTTATCAGGTACGCCACCGCGAATTTGGTCATCGAGAGGATTTACAGTTGATCCAAAAGAGCCATAGGTATATGTGAATTCATATTCATATTCTGCGTAATTATCGTAAGCGACACCGCTGATAGAAGTGATTTCTTTCGTAGTGCTATCTAATTCGATTGTGATACTTCTAACATCATAATCACCATCTGATTTATCAACAAATGGAGTAAAAGCATTATAAATAGCTTCGCTATATTTTCTGTTACTTGTAGTGAAGAGAGTATTCGCTGTATTGCTTTTGAAAAATTCTGGCGCAAAAATTGAAAAATCAGCACCTATTTCTTCTAAACTATTGATAACGGATTTACTACCTACATAGTATCCTCCAAGATCAACATCATAAATTAATTCTCCGGCTTTATGATCAAATGAATCATCGGCTAAATAATATCTATAGCGATAATATTTTCCATCTGCATGTAATTTATACCCTTGGGTATATGAGTAAAGAAGAGGGTGGAATTCGCTATAACACCCATCTCCATAATAGTAAGTGTCATATTCTGAATCGAGTTCATCGTCACCATAGTAAGCGTGAATGGTATAGTTGTTTCCAGACATTTTTTCATGCATTTTATTTAATGCAGTTTTTAAAATTTCATGTGATTCATTGCTTGGGAGAGTTTCAACCTCAGGAATATCTAATTCACCGGGGAAATCAATTTCGAAAGTAAATTCATAATAGAAATTCCATTCAAATACGGTATGATCTTTTTGTGGCACAGTAGAAATAATACCATCGGATAAAACACCATTATTATATTCAAATGAAACACTTTCAACTTGTAATTCAGGGAAGAAGTAAATATCACGAATACTTTCAAGGATAGTAATTCCTTTAAAAGCGTTGACAGCGTTTGTATTTACTGAATAGCGTCCATTTTCATCAACATAAAAATCATCGATTTCTAATGATTCAAAGGGATTTAAGCAAAGTTCATCATAATTTAATTCTTCGCCATTAAAACTATTTTTATAAATCACATCAGTGGGTGTATTTTTAAGAGAAAGAGTACGTTCGTAAATCTTTCCATCATCACCTTTTACAAAAGTATAATTTTCATCATATTCTCTTCCGTAAGAACCCGTATAGTAACGAGATGTTTGATAGAAATCAGAGGCGATAGTAATATCGTAACTTCCTTCTTCATCAATTTCTCCATCATCTGTATAAACGGATATATATTCACCAACGATATTGACACTTTTTTTGGCGTTAGCTAAAACTTGAGCAAAACTTTGATCGACAGTTGGGTGTTCACTATCACTACTACTTGTTGAAGGATTTTCTTGATCACAGCCGACAAGACCAACTAAAACGACAGTAGTCAAAGTTAATAATAGCTTTCTTTTTTTCATAACTTCCATCTCCTTTAGTTAAATAAACAATATGATTGTTTATCACATTATAAGCAGTTTAAATAATGTTTAAAAGAATTTAGCAAAGATTTTGAAATTAATTTACAAAAAAGCTGATAATTTTACACAGCTATTTTCATTTTTTAATAAAAATGTTGTATATTTTTATATCTCACAATATAATTTTAAATAACTTTGAAAGGAAGGAAAGATTTATGAAAAAAATAAAATTATTACTAGTATCTCTTACTACCTTATCATTAATGGCATGTAATCCCGGCGATGAAGGAAGCAGTCAGTCAGATATTAATTCTAATCCAACTTCTGATTCTCTAACTGAAAATGATACATCAAATGAAGTTAGTTCTGAAGATAGCAGTGAAGAAGAATCATCCGAAGAAGAAACACCACTTCCCAAAACACTAGATGAAGTTGTTGCTTTAGTAAATGCTTCATTAGATAAGAGTATTACCTCATTATCGTTTAAGGATTTTTCGTCTACTGAAAAAAGGGGAAATGTTAAATTTGCTGATGAAGGAACCTTAGAACAGGGTATACAAGAAGTTAAAGAAAATACTGATTTATTTATGATTTCAAAAGATGCAAATAAGAATTATGAAGACTATTTAATATATAAAGGTTTCGATTCCAATTTTTATTATGATATAAATTCAAATACAACTGCTGAAAAATATAACTTAGTAGAAAATGTTGCGGATAAAAACTTAGAAATTACATTGGAAGATGCCAAATCAAAAATTGAAAATAGTTCTACTTATAACTTAAAATGGCTAATAGAAAAATCCAAAGAAACATTTACCTCAAATTCAATCATTGAAGGTGTAAATCCACTGCCAGATAAAGACGATCAAATGATGATTGTTCGCGATGATAATGGAGGATTTACTTTCTCCTTTGATTCAATTTCATCTCTTAGTTCAAATACATATCATACAGTTTATAAATTTGATAGTGAAAATAATCTTGTCAGCGGATCATATTATTACTATTCATGGAAAAGTACCAATATTGATTCGGAATCTCATAAAATTATCGATTCAGATCAAAATCCAAATTCGATGATTGGAAGAGAGCTTTCTAACATTGTGTATGGTGAAGAAGAAAGTTTAAACTTTGATGTTTCTCCATATTTTATTAGCGAATTATCGGAAGTGTTTGTTTCAACAACTTATGATTCATTTCGTCCGGATGATGGTGATAAGAATAAAGCTGAAATAGGTTATACATTAGATGTTTATATTGTAAGTTATTTACCGACAACGGCTTTGGATGCTAAATCTTTTAAAGTGTTAAGCAGCGATAATGAAGATGTTATTAGAAAATCTACTTCTGCATATAATGCTGATAAATTCGAAGCGGTAGCTTCAGGAATCGCGAATGTTGTCGTTGGTGACAAGTTTGGTTTAATAACGAAAATTGTTGAAGTTACTGTTGTTGAACCACCACTTTCCTCTTTCAACTTTGTTTTTATTCCTGATAGCCAAAAGACTTTCCAAGTTGATGAATCTTTAATAATTCAAGTTAATGGTTCACCTGCTGGCGCTAATAAAGTTTTTACTGTCGAAGTTAGTGACCCAAATGTAATCGAATACGAAATAAGTGAAGATTACAAATCCATAAAAGTTACTGGTGTTAATCCGGGCACTGCAACAATTACTGCAACTGCAACTTCAGATCCCAGTAAAATTGCTAGCATGAACCTTACAATCATTGAAAAAATATATGAAGATTTCTTGATTGGTACTTTCACTTATACTGCTATTATAAATAATCTCACAGTTGTTTCAACATTGACTTTAAATGATGATAAAACAGGTTCTCTTGAACAAGTAAGTATCGACCATACAAGCATTTATATGAGTATTAACTCAACTGCTACATTTAACTGGAGTTATAATGGAGAAAAAGTAACGTTTACTAATTGGATTGGATATGATACTTCAGGAGAATTATACTTTAGTATAACTGGTAATCCAACTTTGAATGCTGATAAAACTCAACTTACTTTTAAAACCAGAAGTTATGATTACATGGATGATAAATACGAAATTCAAATGGTTTTTGATTTGAATGTGTAACATTTCAGTTAATAAGTAAATAAATTTAAAAAGGATTAGCTAATCTAATCCTTTTTAGATAGTTTAAGTTTTATTTTAAAACAAGTTGACTTTTTATTAGTATCTTATAGAAAGAATTTAATAAAAAATCGCAGTTCAACGAATTAAACTGCGATTAATTTTTTTGATAAACTAATTATAAGAAAAAGGAAGATGAGTAGTACCGAAAGCACCATATTCTAAAGTATAGGTTCCAGAACTAAAGTAATTCATATCGAAGAAAGAGACTTCAATAGTAGAGATTTCTCCATTATCTAAGGTTATTGCTATTGTATAAGCATTATTATAGAAGGAGTATTGTAAATTGAATGGGGCTATTAATAGGGCGACAGATGCAACAAATGCATCTTCTACATAGTATTTGCCATCATCATATAAAGTGAAGAATTCTGGTGCAAAGTTAAGGAAACTTGGTTCGTAATATTCTCGTTCACCATAATTTTCACTATGGTCGATGGTTACTTTTTCACCATCATAGTTAAAATAATACATCCCATCATTTTCTTCTACTAAACCATAAGTATATCCCGTTTCATCAACTGCGGAAGTGTAAATGGTATTATAAGTTTCATAAATATTAAATGAACTTACTCCATCTAATGAAACAAAAGTAGTATAGTTCAAATCTCTGATGGAATCTTGAAGTTTGTCTAAAGCTTCTTTAAGATCATCATGTTCATCGCGATGTGGATATGGGGTGATATTTGGAATCTCTAATTCGACATCGTAAGTAAATTGTAAAGTGTAGCGATAAGAAACCGAAAAGTCTAAGAAGCCAGCACTTACGTCGAAGGTCAATGTGTCAAATTTATCATCTTTCACTGTAAATGATAAGGTATCTCCACTACTGAAATAGATCATATCAGCTTGTGGAAATAACTTTGATGCTAAGGTATCGCGTTTAGTTGTTTTCAATAAAACATTATTTCCGGATCTGGTGAAATCGCTGAATTTTAAATCCTTGAATGGGTTGTAAAAATAATCTTTAAATATTATTGGTTGTTCGTTATCATCAGTATAAACAACATCTTTAACTTTGTTTTGCATGGTGATGGTTCTAACGTAAGCTTTACCATCTTCTTTTTCAAATACCGTATATCCAGTAGAGTCCATCGATATTGTTTCATCATCAGATATTTCGTAATAGTAACTATTAGAAAAAGAGACAATGCTTTCGTTAAAGGCACTTTTCACATGATTACTTTTAGTACCGATTGTGTCACCATATTCATCAAAGACCATGTTGACATCACCTTCAAGAGAGAAGGTATGATTTTTTACATATTGAAGAGCGTTATTGTAATTAAATGTTTGACTCGGTAATTCGCTTGAAGTTGGTTCTGCGCCATTTTCGCAACTGGCAATGACAAATACTGAAACAAGTAGAACCGATGCGACAATTAAATTCTTTTTCATAATTTTACACCTACATATTATGAATTCTTATCAGGTACGCCACCGCGAATTTGGTCATCGAGAGGATTTACAGTTGATCCAAAAGAGCCATAGGTATATGTGAATTCATATTCATATTCTGCGTAATTATCGTAAGCGACACCGCTGATAGAAGTGATTTCTTTCGTAGTGCTATCTAATTCGATTGTGATACTTCTAACATCATAATCACCATCTGATTTATCAACAAATGGAGTAAAAGCATTATAAATAGCTTCGCTATATTTTCTGTTACTTGTAGTGAAGAGAGTATTCGCTGTATTGCTTTTGAAAAATTCTGGCGCAAAAATTGAAAAATCAGCACCTATTTCTTCTAAACTATTGATAACGGATTTACTACCTACATAGTATCCTCCAAGATCAACATCATAAATTAATTCTCCGGCTTTATGATCAAATGAATCATCGGCTAAATAATATCTATAGCGATAATATTTTCCATCTGCATGTAATTTATACCCTTGGGTATATGAGTAAAGAAGAGGGTGGAATTCGCTATAACACCCATCTCCATAATAGTAAGTGTCATATTCTGAATCGAGTTCATCGTCACCATAGTAAGCGTGAATGGTATAGTTGTTTCCAGACATTTTTTCATGCATTTTATTTAATGCAGTTTTTAAAATTTCATGTGATTCATTGCTTGGGAGAGTTTCAACCTCAGGAATATCTAATTCACCGGGGAAATCAATTTCGAAAGTAAATTCATAATAGAAATTCCATTCAAATACGGTATGATCTTTTTGTGGCACAGTAGAAATAATACCATCGGATAAAACACCATTATTATATTCAAATGAAACACTTTCAACTTGTAATTCAGGGAAGAAGTAAATATCACGAATACTTTCAAGGATAGTAATTCCTTTAAAAGCGTTGACAGCGTTTGTATTTACTGAATAGCGTCCATTTTCATCAACATAAAAATCATCGATTTCTAATGATTCAAAGGGATTTAAGCAAAGTTCATCATAATTTAATTCTTCGCCATTAAAACTATTTTTATAAATCACATCAGTGGGTGTATTTTTAAGAGAAAGAGTACGTTCGTAAATCTTTCCATCATCACCTTTTACAAAAGTATAATTTTCATCATATTCTCTTCCGTAAGAACCCGTATAGTAACGAGATGTTTGATAGAAATCAGAGGCGATAGTAATATCGTAACTTCCTTCTTCATCAATTTCTCCATCATCTGTATAAACGGATATATATTCACCAACGATATTGACACTTTTTTTGGCGTTAGCTAAAACTTGAGCAAAACTTTGATCGACAGTTGGGTGTTCACTATCACTACTACTTGTTGAAGGATTTTCTTGATCACAGCCGACAAGACCAACTAAAACGACAGTAGTCAAAGTTAATAATAGCTTTCTTTTTTTCATAACTTCCATCTCCTTTAGTTAAATAAACAATATGATTGTTTATCACATTATAAGCAGTTTAAATAATGTTTAAAAGAATTTAGCAAAGATTTTGAAATTAATTTACAAAAAAGCTGATAATTTTACACAGCTATTTTCATTTTTTAATAAAAATGTTGTATATTTTTATATCTCACAATATAATTTTAAATAACTTTGAAAGGAAGGAAAGATTTATGAAAAAAATAAAATTATTACTAGTATCTCTTACTACCTTATCATTAATGGCATGTAATCCCGGCGATGAAGGAAGCAGTCAGTCAGATATTAATTCTAATCCAACTTCTGATTCTCTAACTGAAAATGATACATCAAATGAAGTTAGTTCTGAAGATAGCAGTGAAGAAGAATCATCCGAAGAAGAAACACCACTTCCCAAAACACTAGATGAAGTTGTTGCTTTAGTAAATGCTTCATTAGATAAGAGTATTACCTCATTATCGT
Organism: uncultured Bacilli bacterium; assembly: GCA_947595215.1. Lineage (GTDB taxonomy): Bacteria > Bacillota_I > Bacilli_A > RFN20 > CAG-449 > CANQAG01. The sequence goes on along the minus strand of CANQEO010000001.1, from coordinate 37,212 downwards.
TTAAGGATATCGCAAGCCTTGGTAGATATGGTATCGTAAAAATTGCTAATGATGGTGTATTAGAAGAAGGAATGAGAGATCTCGACGATCTTAATGTGGAATATATGTTATACCATGGTTATGATTCAGAATATTATTATGCAATCGAACCAGATAGTTCTAAACCTGCGGATAAGTTTAAGATTGTTGAATCGGTAACTGACTCTAATCTAGAAAAGACGTTAGATGAAGCAAAAACTGAGATGCAAAACAATATAAATTATGATTTAGCTTGGTTTGTCGAAGGTGCGAGAGATTCTTATAGTTTGAAATCTGTTGTTCCCGGGGTAAACCCACTGCCTGATAAAGATAATCAAATGGAAATTGTACGTGATAAAGATGGAGGATTTACATTTACATACGATGCACTTTCAAATTCTATTTCGGTTGTTGCTACATATCATACAGTTTATAAATTTGATAGTGAAAATAATCTTGTCAGCGGTTCTTTTTATTACAACACATGGAACTCTAAAAACTTTGATAGTGATATTAATAAACTAATTGATGCCAATCAAAAACCTGCTTCTCAAACCGGAAGGGAAATTAGCAATATTGTGTACGGCAGTGTTGAAAATTTAGATTTTGATAAATCATCTTATTACATTTCAGAATTAGGAGATGTTTCTATTTCTAGCAGTTATTATAATTCTAGTTCTCATAATAAGAATGAAGTTGAAGTAGGAAAACAATTACAGATTAATATCAATAATTTCTTACCCGCTACAGCGATTGATTCAAGCATGTTCAAAATTTTGAGCAGTGATAATGAAAATGTTATAAGAAAAACTCAATATATAGATACATTTGAGGTCATTGATGAAGGTACAACTAATCTTGTTGTAGGTGATAAATTTGGTTTGATAACCAAAACTATTGAGGTTACCGCTATTTATCCTCCTGTTGTCAGTTTTGGCTTCAAAGCGCTCTCTGAAGAACAGAAAACTATTCAAGTTGAAGATTCTCTTGAAATTGGAATGAGTATTATGCCAACAGGAGCTAACCATGCATTCACGGTTGAACTTAGTGAAGATTCTATTGTTAGTTATAAAATAAGTGAAGATTATAGTGCTCTAACAATTACTGGACTTAATCCGGGAAAAGTAACTGTAACTGCGATTTCAAGTTCTGATTCAAGTAAAACTGCTTCTGTCGATTTAACGATTGTCGAAAGAGTAGATGTTTCTTTCTTAGTAGGTACTCATTCTCGTATTGACACTGTTGATTTTGATGGTGTTGAAGTCGATGTCACATCAGTATTAAAACTGAATGCGGATAAAACAGGCTCATTAAAAATGAGCGGTGTTTGGAGTGCTAACCCTACAAATAGATTATATATGGTATCCTCGTATGCAACATTTAAATGGAATTATGATGGATCCGCATTTGTAATTTCAAATTGGAAATCTAGTTTTAGTGATGAGGATGATTTTGCTGCTATTTCGAAAGATTACGAAAGCGAAAGAGTAAATGATGAAAAAACTCAATTATCTATTGGTGTTTCTACTGAAAACTTTAGTGGAGATAGATTTAAATTAACTTTAATCTTTGATTTAGCATAGATTAAAGTTAAGTAAACATATGAGTTAAAAAGGTTGGAACGCTATAATCCAACCTTTTTTAATAAAACAATTAGTTCAAATTATTTAAAAGACAGCAATGAAATGGTAAAATTAAAAATTAGGAAGTGATATAAATGCCAAAGAGAGAAGATTATTTAAATTGGGATGAATACTTCATGGGAGTAGCTGTTCTATCGGCTCTTCGAAGTAAAGATCCTTCAACTCAAGTTGGTGCATGTGTAGCCTCACCTGAGAATAAAGTCGTAACAATGGGTTATAATGGTATGCCGAGCGGTTGCCCTGATGATGAACTTCCATGGGAACGTGAAGCTGAAAGCAAATACGATACTAAATATCCATATGTATGCCATGCTGAATTTAATGCGATTTTAAATTCTTTATGTTCTCTTCAAGGATGTCGAATTTATGTCACTTTATTTCCTTGTAACGAGTGCGCTAAAGCTATTATTCAAGCTGGGATTAAAGAGGTTATTTATATTGAAGATAAATATGCTAATACAATTGAAACAAGAGCGTCCAAACGTCTTTTTGACTTAGCTAAAATAAAATATCGTCAATATGAAGGAAGAGCAATCGATATTAAAGTTAAGGATGTAATCAATGTCTAGTAAAACTAAAAAAATAATTATTTGGATTATAGTATATCTGATGTTGTTTGTGCCAATCTTTTCAACTACATACGAATTACTTCACATTAAAAGTGTACAACATCATTTAATATTCTTTGGTGTCTTCTTATTGGCCACCATAATATATTGTATTGTGGTATATTTTTTATCTAGAAATAAGAAAGGAAAATGAGATAATGAAAGCAATTGAGATTACTAACCTATCATTTTCCTATGCGAAGGATAAAGAAATCTTACACGATTTGTCTTTAGAAATAGAACTAGGAAGTTTTGTGTCTATAATCGGTCATAATGGTAGTGGCAAATCAACTTTAGCCAAGTTATTAGTAGGTTTATTAGAGGCAAACTCCGGAAACATTAAAATAATGAATTTAGATGTTAATGAAAAGAACATACAAAAGATTAGAAGTAAGACAGGCATCGTTTTTCAAAATCCGGATAACCAATTTATCGGCTCTACTGTTAGAGATGATATTGCATTTGGACTTGAAAATCGTTGTATTCCACATGAAGACATGGATAAAATTGTTAACGAATTTGCCGTTAAAGTTGGTATGATTGACTTTTTAGATAAAGAACCATCTAATCTTTCTGGTGGACAAAAACAAAGAGTTGCTCTTGCTGGTATTTTAGCGATGCATCCCGATATTTTGATCCTCGATGAAGCGACTGCAATGCTTGATCCTAAAGGTCGAAATGAAGTTATTTCATTAGTTAAGAAGATGAAAGATGAAAATTCAAATCTTACAGTACTTTCTATCACTCATGATATTGAAGAAGCCGCTTCTTCGGATAGAGTGATTGTTCTTTCGGATGGAAATATAATTTTAGATGGAACACCAAAAGAGGTGTTTTCAAAAACAGATGAATTACTAACTATTGATTTGGATATCCCGTTTCTAACTAGTTTAAAAAATGCTCTTTATAAAAAAGGAATTGATGTTGCTAGTATTGAAGATGAAGATAAGGTGGTGGAATTTTTATGCCAATAAACTTTTCACATGTATATTATACTTATCTTCCAAAATCTCCATTTGAATATACTGCGTTAGAAAATATTAATCTGGGTATTAAGGAAGGATCATTCACAGCGATAATCGGTCACACCGGAAGTGGGAAATCAACTTTAGTGCAACATATTAATGCTTTACTTCGCCCAACAAGCGGAGAAGTAACTGTTGGAGATTTTGTAATCTCTTCTAGTACTAAAAAAATAAAAGGATTAGTTAATTTAAAAAAATATGCAGGATTAGTTTTTCAATTTCCAGAATACCAATTATTTGAAGAAACTGTTTTAAAAGATGTTGCTTTTGGTCCTAAAAATTTTAAAGAAAATAATAAAGTTGCTTTTGATAAAGCAAAGAAAGCTTTGTTATCGGTTGGAATTGATGAGAATCTTTTTGATAAATCTCCGTTTGAATTATCTGGGGGACAAAAACGTCGCGTAGCAATAGCCGGAATCATCGCTTTAGAGCCAAAGATTTTAGTGTTAGATGAACCGACAGCAGGCTTAGACCCCAAAGGCGCTAAAGAGATGATGAATCTTTTTAAACAAAATAATGAAAATGGTACTACTATCATTATGATTACTCACGATATGAATAATGTTCTTACATATTGCAATCAAGTTGTAGTAATGAAAAAAGCAAGAGTTGAAAAAGTATGTACTCCAATTGAGTTATTTAAAGATGATAACATTCTTCATAATGTTGGACTTGAAGAGCCACATATTATTTCATTTGCAAAAAAACTCATTAAAAAAGGCCTGAATCTAAATCTAAATTTGATACGAGATTTAAATTCGTTGGTTGATGAAATAGTGAAAGCGAGAAAAAATAAATGAAAGAAATCGCTTTAGGAAGGTATGTACCTTATAATTCCTTAATTCATCGTTTGGATCCACGATTAAAAATCGTTGCGTTAATCGCTTTTATGGTGATGATATTTTTTAAATTTGTATCGACTGCAATGAATTTTTTGATATACGGAATTTTAGCAATTGTAATTTATATAATGATGAGAATTGCTAAAATTAAGTTAATAACTCTATTTAAGTCATTAAAGCCAATGTGGCTAATGATTTGTTTTTTACTTATAATTAACATCTTAATTCCCTCAACTGGTGATGTATTAGTGGAGATAAACGGATTTAAGATATACTATAACGCTATTTTTAACACTCTCTATATCATCATTAGATTAGTTCTAATGTTGTCTTTGACGATGATTTTAACTTCTACAACTAAACCACTTGATTTAACTTATGGTTTGGAATGGTTGATGACTCCGTTAAAATTAATTCGTTTCCCAGTTCATGAAATATCGATGATTATTTCTTTAGCGTTAAGATTTATTCCTACTTTACTTGAAGAAACAGATCGAATTATGAAAGCACAGTCATCTCGTGGTGTCGATTTTGAAGATGGTAAATTAAAAGATAAAATAAAAGCGATTATTTCTTTAATTATACCTTTATTTATCTCATCGATTCAAAGAAGCGAAGAACTAGCTAATGCTATGGAAGCTCGTGGATATGACCCTTCAGGAAAAAGAACGCGTTATCGCAAAATGAAATGGTGCTTACGAGATACATTATCATTAGGGTTTATTGTAATTATTTTAGGTGGTCTAATCACTTTATCAATAACCTCATTTGATGTCTTTGCACTTTTAGGTATTGAATTATGAGATTGAAGATTATTTTTTGTTATGATGGTAGTGAATTCTATGGTTACCAAGTTCAAACTAAAGAAGACGAGAGAAGTGTCCAATTAGAATTAGAAAAAATCTTATCAAAAATTCTAAATACTGAAATAAAGTTGGTGGCGTCTGGACGAACTGATCGAGGTGTTCACGCTTTAAAGCAAGTTGCTCATTTTGATGTTCAACAATTGAAGATGGATTTAGGAAGATTAACACATAGCGTTAATTGTCTATTGCCAGAAGATATCCATGTTAAAACTATTGAGAATGTGGAAGATTCATTTCACGCTCGTTTTTCTGTTAAGGAAAAAAAATATCGCTATCAAATTTATTTAGGTGAATATTCGCCATTTTTTAGAAAGTTTGCTTGGCAATTAAGAAAAGAGCTCGATATTGAAAAAATGAAAGAAGCCGCTAAATATTTTGTTGGAAAACATAGTTTTCATAACTTTTGCAGCAATGATGATGACTTTGTTCGCAAAATTTATGAAATCTCGATTGAAAAAAGAGAAAATTGGGTTTATCTTGATTTTAGTGGTAATGGTTTTCGACGGTACATGGTTAGAATGATAGTAGGTACTTTGGTCGAAATAGGATTAAATCGATTGTCTATTAATAAAATACCATACTATTTAAATGAATGTATTAATGATAGAATATCTTATAAAGCACCAGCTGAAGGATTATATCTCTACGATGTTATTTATTAGAAAGGAACTTGATGATATGTTAAGACATAATTATCATACTCATACATATCGTTGCGGCCATGCCGAAGGTAATGATGAAGAATATGTAGTTGAAGCGATTGCTCAAGGAATACTTGAATTAGGATTTACGGATCATATTATGCTTCCTAACTTTTCACAAAAAAACATACGTGGAGACTATGAATTAGAAGAAGGATATCTTCGCTCTATAAACGCACTTAAAGAGAAATATAAAAATCGTATTAAGATTCGAATCGGATATGAAGCTGAAGCTTTTGAACAGTATTTTGATCATTATAAGATGCTTTTAGATTCTAAAAAAGTAGAATATTTAATTTTAGGCAACCATTGTTATCTAAATGATAAAAAAGAAGTAAAATTTTTCTTTTCGCAAATAACTACAAAACAAGATATTTTAGATTACGGAAAATATTGTGTTAATGGGATGAAAAGTGGATTATTCAAATATGTCGCACATCCTGATTATTATATGGGAAGTTATTTAAAATGGGATCGCACATGTGAAAAGGTTGCGAAAGATATTTGTAAGGTCGCTCGTAAAATGAATATGCCTCTCGAATTTAATTTCGGAGCCATTAGACGTGGTAAAAGACAAATCGGAGATGAATATCGCTTTGCTTATCCTTATAAGAGATTTTGGGAAATTGCTAAAAAATATAAGGTTAAAATTATATTAGGTTTAGACGCCCATGCACCTAAAGATATTTCAACCGACAAAAATGATTACGGATATCGCCTTGTTAAGGAATGGGGCCTTGACGTTCTAGACGAAATGGAGATTTAAGATGCATCCTCTTCAAGTTTTATTGATAATAGCTATAGTTTTAGATGTCATCACTATTATTTCCGTAATTTTTCTTGAACGTAAAAACCAACGATCAATCGTTTTATGGATTTTAGGTACAATTGCTTTTCCTTATGTGGCATGGTTCTTCTATATCATGTGGGGAAAAGGTCCAAGATTTTCAAAAAAGAAGTGGAGTATTAAAAAGAAGCTTACTGATAAAATGATAGAAGATCGATTGAGTAAAATTGATTTTGATTCGGGTGCAATCAGTGATGATTATGATGTTAAACGTATTATTAATTTAAATTCATCATTTGGTGAAAATCATTGTACATTACATAATAAAATTGACGTTTTCACTGATGGGCAAAGTATGTATGATACTTTATTGGAAGATTTAAAACAGGCGAAATCAACCATTCATATCGAATCTTACATTTATCGAGCGGATAAAATAGGAAAGAAAATAAGAGATATGCTTATAACAAAAGCTCAAGAGGGTGTTAAAGTTAAACTATGTTACGATGATAGCGGTAATCTAAAAACACCAAACTTCTTTTTTAAAAAACTAAAAGAAGCCGGTGCAGAAATATATCGTTTTTTCCCTAGTAGAATTAGAGGCTTTAACCTTAACTTCAATTATCGTAATCATCGTAAGATATATGTTATCGACGGAGCGATTGGCTATGTTGGTGGTATGAACATTGGTGACGAATATCGCTCTAAGCATCGCCGCATCAAACCATGGCGAGATACTCATATTCGTATTGTTGGTGAATCGGTCCTATTTCTACAAAAAAGATTTCTTCAAGATTTTTATTATTGTACAACAAGAAAGAAAACTGAAGCACAAGAATATCAAAATAAAGAAGAATATTTTCAAATAAAACGTATTAGAAATGAATGCCCTATGCAAATTATTTCATCGGGACCAGATAGCGCCGATGAATCAATTAAGTATTGCTATCAACAGATGATGACTAGTGCAAAAAAAGAAATATATATTCAAACACCATACTTTATTCCCGATGAAGCATTTTTGAATACTATCCTTCTTGCTCAGTTAACTGGAGTTCAAGTTTATCTGATGGTGCCAGGTGTCTACGATAAAGTTATTCCTTATCGAGTAACATGTTCATATTTAAAAGATATGATAGATGCCGGTGTAAAAGTATATAAATATAACGGCTTTATTCATTCTAAAACCTTAATAATGGATGATAAAGTTGCTTCTATAGGAACCGCAAATATGGATATTCGTTCCTTCAGTTTAAACTTTGAAGTTAATGCGATTATTTACGATCAAGAATTTGTCTTAAAGCAAATTGAAATATTTAAAAAGGATATTTTAAATTCAAAGGAATTTAAAATAGAAGATTTTAACAAACGAACATTATTTGAAAGATTAGAGGAACGAATATTTAGAATTTTTGCTTCACTGATGTAAGATATCTTTGTAAATTAAAGAATTCTATAGTATACTAAAGTACGAAAACGAGGTGTTATTAATATGGGTAGAGCACATGAAGTTAGAGCAAAGTCAATGGCTCAAACTGCCGCGGCACGTTCAGCACTATTTATGAGAGCGTCAAAAGAAATTTATTTAGCGGCTAAATCAGGAGTACCGGATCCAAATAGTAACTTAGCGTTACGCAGTGTCATCGAAAAATATAAAGGTCAAAACGTTACTAAAGACGTCATTGAGAGAGCTATTAAAAAGGCGGCTGGTGGTGAAGAAGAAAATTACATCAGCGGTCGTTATGAAGGATATGGCGCTGGCAATGTTTCAGTTATCGTTGATTCTTTAACTTCAAATGTTAGAAGAGCGTTCGATGCTATCAGAAATGTGTTTAACAAAAAGGGTGGCCATCTAGGATCTCAAGGCTCAGTTTCATTTAACTTTAAAGAAGTTGGATTAATTGAATTTGTCGGCGATAATCTTGATGAAGTTGAAGAAGCCTTAATTCTGGGTGATATCGAAATTGACGAAGTTAAGAAAGATGAGGATCTTATCGTAGTCACAGTTGAAAAAACTTCTTTAATGCAAGCGAAAAAATGCTTGATGGATTTAGGAATTAAAGAATTCTCTACTTGTGAAATCACGATGTTACCATTAGAACTAGTAACTATCGAAGGTGAAGATAAGCAAAAATTCGAAGAAATGCTTGCGATGCTCGATGAGTTAGAAGATGTCCAAGAAGTTTATCACAACGCGAAATTATAAATTTAAATACTTAACCCCAAAGATAAATTCTGAGGGGTTTTTAATTTGGATTACTAAAAAAGTTGCAATTTGATATTAATATAAATATTATTTGTTAATAAATAGCAAAGGAGTATGTCTATGAAAAAGATTGTATTGCTTATCTTATTAACTCTTGGATTATGTAGTTGTGAAATTAATAATGATACAAGCGATGTCGTTTCTTCACAGCCAAATTCAGATAGTGATGTCTCATATTCTAGTACTGATATTGTTGATTATTCTTCTTTCGATGAAAACCTTATTGGCAAATGGTATGTCAATTCTAACAATATGGATGTTTTACCTATTAATACTGAATTTGAAATATTTGATGATTACACACTTAAAATTCAAGATATTAATTTTGATTTTGTAGGATTATATGAAGAATATGAAGGAGCTTGTCAATTTATAAGTGAAAGCAAGAATACTACTTTTATTGCATCTTTTGATGAAGGAGTAATTAATTGGGGGCTTATTGATATAAATGGAACTAGCGATATTGGTGTCGCTGGTAAGGAACCTATAGAAATTGGATTCAAGTATGATTATGTTGGTCCCGATTGGCCGATGGAAAAGATTAATGAATGGCTTGAATTAGAAGGAAATATTCCAAGTTATCCTAGTTCTGAATACAGCTTATTGAATAGTATTTCTCAAATATATGATGAAAAATATGCTATGATCGATATATTTGACGCTCCTGATAATTCATCACAAGAATATATAAACATGCTTGAAGAAGAAGGATATAACTTCTCTCAACAAAAAGATGGTTTTGGTTTCTACGTCGGACATGATGCTGAAAAAAAATATAGTTTACGTATACAATATTTTGGAGAGGGAAATTTAACGGTATTTATTTACAATTACGATGTTTTATTTTAAGAATTGTCATAGATTTGTTGACTAAATGAATAATAAAGTATAAAAATAACATTAATTTCTAGCATGAAAGGAGAAAAAAATATGAAAAGAAAAATCTTATTACTATCTACAGTAATATTAATGTCGCTAGTTGGATGTGGTAAAAATAATCCTTCTGAGAGTGGCAGTTCTGATATTACCATCAGCGATGACGGAACTATCAGTGTTACAGACTCTAATGAATCATCTAGTTCTTTAGATCTTTCGGATAATGGTTTATTAACCTTTGATGAAACATTAGATATTTTAGAAAGAGCGGCTGCTCAAGAAGCTTTATACTCATCTAGCGCTAATGTTAAAAAAACACAATTCATGGGTGATATTTCCTATATTAGTGAAGAGACATATGAAATGTTTGATGATTATTCTTCATTTTCACAAGGTATTATTTCTCGTAGAGAAGAAGGTAAGGATGATGAATCAGATACCTTTGTTCGTCGTTCGATGGTTGTCACAGATAAAATCGAAGATAATGGAGAAGTTTATAGTTATCCAATGTTTGCTCAAATAACTGATTATACTGATGATGTCATCGATAATAACAGTTATCGAGATAGTGCTTCTAAAGTTTATATTGTTAACTCTGAAGAAGATGCTATCAATGGTGGTTTGTCTAGTTCCTCTTATATTCTCGCAAGCCAATATCCGGTTCAATCTTCTGCAAAAGTTGCTTATGATGCTTTGATTTTTACTGCAAGTAACATTGCTGAAAGTATCTATGTTTCCCAACTTGGCAAACAAACATTTAGTTATATTAAAACTGAAGAAAGCTTCACTTTAAGTTTCAATGCCAACTATAGCTATAATGGTGACTGGGATGATGGCGATACAATTTATAGTGTAATTAACGTGGAATTAAAGTTCTCATCCGATTTAAGCCAATTATTAAAGGCTAATTATACCTATACAATGGATGATGTTGCTTCCTCTGATCCAGATGATCATTATTTAACAGGTTATACTATTGAATCAAGTGTTACATTCGATGAAAGAGAAGCAGTAAGAGAGGGAATTACTAATGCTAACGATTATTTCTTAGCAAAGGCAGAAGATGTTGAGATTATCGCTTCAATGGATGGAAATCGTGTAACTATCGATGCCGATAGTATTCCGGCGAATGCTTCTTATTTGTGGGGAAAAGCAAAGGCTTATTCGCCGAGTTTAGCAACCAATCTCGATTTAATCAGTTATGGCTCTTCTAATGAAGATGTAATTGAATTTGATAATGGATACTTCTATGTGAAAAGTACTGGCATTGCAACTTTATCATTCTTATATTACGAAAAAGGGGATGATGGAGTTTATCGTAAAACAATCATTGAAAAAGAAGTCACCATAGTCACACCAGAAGCAACGGGAATTTCTTTTTCTTACAATTATGATGTTGAAGATAATACTTTACTTAAAGATAAAACTTATATTTGGGGAACTTATGTCAGTCCATCAAAAGCTGATCAACGCATTACTGCTTCAAGTAGTGATACATCGATTTTAGAAGTAAGTGTTAATGAAGATAATGATTTAGTAATCTTAGCTAAGGAAGTCGGTGAAGCAACTATTACCATTACTTCAGTTGCTAATCCAAGCCTAAGTGCCAAAAAAACACTTAAAGTTATGAATGGAGATCAAGATTTCAATTCGATAATTTCATCGAAGACATATGGATTTTTATATAGTTGGGCAGGTCAACAACAATATACTTTCACAATGACATTTGATGGCAGTGGTCATGGAACCAGAGTCCAATATGTATTTGACACTGGAAAAACATATGTAGATGAATTTGATTATACCATAGAAGAAAATGTCATAAGTTTTAGCAACTGGACTGAAGGTGCTCCTCATCAATATGAAACAGGAACTATTTTAGATAATGGAAATAGCATCAGTTGTTATGACCCCGTTTACTATGGTACCGATGTCTTTAAAGCTGAATAGGTGATACCTGAATGAAAAAAAGAATTCTGTTGAGTGGATTATTGCTTCTTTCTTTAATTTCATGCAGCGGTAATGGCAATCCAACCTCAAACGATAGTTCTAGCTCTGAAGAAAATAGGTCAAGTGACACGAATGAGGAAATTGATGTTGCGGAGCAATTGAGTGAGTTTTACGCTCGAATTTCTTCATTAGAAGGAAAGGTTAAATCTACAGAGCAAACAATTCTTTCGGTGAGATATTATCTTACCGATGTCGAACCTTTATCAGTCGGTATGAAAGAAGTTTCTACAACATCTAGATATGTTGGAAGCGATCTTGGAACAATTGTTGTGCAAAAAGGATATGTCGGATTTGCTGATGATATAAATGAAGAAGCACATAGTAAAGAAAATTTCGAACTTCAATTATTTCATGATGCCAATAAGTTCTATAAAATTACTGACTATGAAAATCAAAGTACCCCTGATTCAAAACAAGTAATTAATTATGATCCTAACTTTGAAGAAGAAAATTTCAGTCTTGGTTTTTCTGTTACTGAAAAAGCAAATGTGGATTTCATGAAGCAATGCTACAATGTTCCTGGTTATGGTGTTAAATATGAAAATATAGATGCTATTGTGGAAAATGGGGAATGGGAATATTCGTATGAATTAACCATTTTTGAAACCGAAAACGATAGAGTTACTTCAATTCCCGCTCAAGTAATTGGTTATCGAAACAAGTTAACTATTGAAAATAACATCATTATTAAAGTAGAACAAGAATACTATAACGAGTTATATACTGGCGGTATCAAAGCAAATTGGAATGAATCAGTTATGATTAAAACATATACTCAAGGTGAATTTGATACTTTTAAAGGTCAGCGTTTTGATCCAAATAACTATATAAGTTAAAAAATATTTACTCTTAAAGGAGATAGCAAAATCTCCTTTTTTTGTAATCTTTTTATTTTGAAAGCGCTTTTATACATTTTTGAATAAAAATTTGTAAAAAAAACTTGTATTTTAAAATTCTAAAGAATATCCTATTAGAAATAATACTTTTCTAAAGAAAGGAGAAAAAAAAGTATGAAGAAAACTAAATATCTCTTATTACTTAGTGCCTTCATGTTAGTAGCTTGTGGCGGTGCTGATACGTCTGGTACATCAAGCGAACCAAGTACATCAAGCGAACCAACTTCTACTTACTATGATGTTGTTTTGCCTACTAACTTAGCTAATGCTTATGTTACAGCGTCAAAAACTAAAGCTGTTGCAGATGAAGAAGTCACTATCACTGTTGCGGTAACTAATAGTGATTTTATGTTAAGCAGTGTCACTATGAATGACAAAACCTTAAATGGTACTCAAGATGAAGATAATGATAACGTCTATCGCTTCAATTTCTTGATGGATGAGGAAGATGCTAATATTAGTGTTGATTTAATTGATACAACTTATAGAGATCACACTATCTTATTCGAAAATAATGATTTTGCGTTCCCGGTCGATCTTCCAACTGGTGCCAATGTTGGCGATGTTGTTAATTTTAAAATGTCTGTTGTTACAGGTAATGAACTTGTTTCAGTAGAAGTTCTTGCTGGCGAAGATGAAGAAGCAGTTGAATTAACTGGCGATGTCTTTACTGGTTATTCTTTTGAAATGCCGGATGCTGACATTAAAGTTGTAGCTCATACTCAAGGTGCATACTTTGCAGTTGATGTTGCTGATGAATTAGTAATGGAAGGTAATGATACAATAAAGACTAGTGATATCATTTACGGCTTTATGAATTCAAAAAATGAACCGGAAGATAGATTATCTACCTTTGTAAGAGCCGGTGAAATGATTCAACTTGTTGGTAAACACCAATATTCTTATCAAGGAACTCATTATTACGCTAATGGTGTTGAAATGGTTCGCGATTTGGAAAATGATTACTTTGTGTTTACTACAATGATGCCTGGTCAAAATGTTGAAATCAAAGCTGTTGCCGAAACTCGTGAGATTGCTGTTAATGTCAATTTCAATGAAGAGGTAATATCTGCATTTGTTTATAAGGCTGATGATGAAACTAAAACTCCGATTAGTTCTGCAAAAACAGGTGATGTTTTGAGAATTCAAGCTACTTTAAAAGAAGGTAAGAGCGAAGATTTTGCAATTAAGAGTGTTAATGCTACATACGATACTTTTTACAATAACCGTTCTCAAGAAGTAGTCAATAATAGTTTGGTTACTGGTGGCACTGATTGGTCTGATACATCAACCAGTTATTACACTACGTTTAAATCCATAGATGAAAATACAAAAGAGTTTACTGTTCCGGGAAGTGTTTACTGGGTTGATAATACTTTGAATGTTGTGTTAAAAGAAAAAGATTTCAATCTTTATAATGGTGAGCCCTTTGTCGGTGTTTGGAAAGCTCAAGAATTTTACAATTATCATTCATATGGAAATATGCAATCCGTTGAAATTGATTCTGCCGGTGATTTCATTAGTTCTACTAGTTATTTAAAAGGAATTAGCATTGATTCTATTGAAGGTAATACTTTTGCTTTGAGTGATAAAAGAACATTGCAATTGACTGCAAACAAAAAAGTTGGTGTTATGGAATATGGTACCAGTTATATCAATAAAGCAAACGATGCTTATATTCTTGCAAAAACTGAAAATAATCCGGAGTTTAAAACTTATACTAATAGTTCTGACGAATGGTTTGTAACTGAAGTCTATGAAATTACTGATGATCAAGAAAAAACTCTAATTGGAACTGTCTTAGGAGATAATAAAGCTGATTTAGACTTTAAATATTATGTCGACGTCGAAATTGAATATGTCGAAGGAGAAAGTTTAACTGATGCAGACGCTAAGTTCTTCGTTAAGAAAGATGATGTAAGACTTAAAGGAGTTGGAATTGGAATCGAAGAAGGAACGTACGAAGGAGAAGAAGAAACATTAGTATTAGATGGTTTTGGAAAAGCTTCTCTTGGCGGTGTTGAAAATATCGAATATGTTTTTGATAAGGCTGAACAAACTGTTACCTTTACTTTAGATGGATTTAATTATGTTTTAAGTTTAGATATGACTAACGGATCTTATACTGTCGTTAGCATTGAAGAGGTCCTTGGTGAAGATGATCCTCTTCCTTTCTATGGTTTAAGTTTTGAAGGTTCTTGTTTGTTAGATGAAGAATGGAATGACGCTGGAAGTGCTATGGTTCGCAATGTGACATTCAATGATACGATTTCATTCTCGGAAGATGGAAAACTTTCTCTTACACAAGTCTCTGATAATGCAAGCTTAAAATCATCTGATTACAATCTTGAAGATATTTCTTACAATTATGAATCAGGAGCAAGAACTGTCACTTTCAAAGTTGGAATTTACAACGTAAGTTTCCAATTCAATGCTGATTTTACAACATTGACTATGACTACTAATTTTCCAAGTATAGTTGCTGGTAGGGAAACTGTCTTCACTTTAGTTGCTTAATTAGCTAAAATATAGAAAAATTAAAACCCAGTGAATAATTTGAATTCATTGGGTTTTTATATACAAATATTTAAAGGTATCTCAAATTTATTTGTAATATTTTTTTTCTAAATTAAATTTGTCTAAAAGAGCGCAAGGATTTAGTGACTTTTTTTGAAAGCGTAAACCTGGATCTCCTAAATCTTCTTGTCTATTAACATACGTAATATTTTTATTTTTGAAAAGTTTCAAAAATTGATTTCTTTGCATATCTCCCGCGCCTTCGTAAGTCTTTATTGTTTTCTCGATTTGAACGTGAAGAGTATCTTTTATAACTTCACCAAAAGAAAACGCTACGGGTTCATCTTTTACATATAAAATACCACCTTTGAATGGAAAAGAAAAATAGTAGGGAATCCATCTTTTGACGCGCTCTAGTTCAACTTTTGCACCTTCGGTTTGCGGTATTACAGTATTAATAATTTTGAAAATATCATCAAAGTTGTCTCTGGAAATTTCTTCATATCGATACTCATGATACTTTGTCATAAAGCGATTTATATGATTGCGAATCTTTTGATATTTTTTTCCTTTTAAATTTAAAAGATCTTCATATCGATAAAGATAATCAAACCAATTTGGAATTAAAGACTCTTCGTAATCATTTAACAACGTATCTTTAGCTTCTTTAGGAACATAAGTCAAAGTTTTCAAACTTCTAGCTATCTTGTCTTGATTCTTTCCGATAGGATAAAGATAATTTGTTTTTCCATTTAGATCTTTAACTCTAACTAGCAAAGTGTCATCGATAATATCATATTCAGGAGCAAAATGATCATCGTAATAAAAAAGAACTCCTAAGGTATATAAAGAAGATCTAAAACTTTGCATTTGCAAATAGTGGTTTACTATATTTATATCTTTTAATTCGATTTTTTTAAATCCCAAGGCTATCTCCATCCTTCTATAAAAAAGATATCAAGTATTCTTGATATCTCGAATTAATAAATGGTCGGAACGATGCGATTTGAACGCACGACCCCTACCACCCCAAGGTAGTGCACTACCAAGCTGTGCTACGTCCCGAAGTATATTTATACTACATTACTTTTATTCCAATTTCAATATAATCAACGGTTTTCACCTTTATTTACGCTTCTGCAATAAATATAAATTATTCTTTTATTAATAATAGTTATCGCACTTGTTGTACATTATGCCTGGAATCAGGGTGGCTTGTGTTTTTGAATGTATATATTGCAAAAAAATTGTATTATTATGAATTTATGAAACTATTGTAAAAAACGATTATATGAATAAAACAGATTCATTTAGATATGTGAATTTTTAAGAGCTTCTAATCAAATACTAAAAAGAGATATTGTTTAATCGCAGCGTATGATTTTTTGTCGAAATTGAGCAATATTATCGAGATTAAGTCGAAAGTATTATACAATATATTTTTGAGGTGATGAGAAGTGGAAAATAAAAAAATTGTCATAAAAGGTGCTCGTGAAAACAATCTAAAGAATATCGATTTAGAAATACCGAAAGAAAAATTAATTGTTTTTACTGGTGTTTCAGGATCAGGAAAATCAACACTTGCATTTGATACTATTTTTAATGAAGGACAAAGACGTTATGTCGAATCACTTTCTAGCTATGTTCGTCAATTTTTAGGCAATGTTGAAAAACCTGATGTAGATTCTATTGAAGGTTTATCACCTGCAATTGCTATTGATCAGAAAACCACATCTCATAATCCACGTTCTACAGTCGGAACAGTTACTGAAATATATGACTATTTACGTCTTCTATTCGCACGTATTGGTGTTGCGTATTGCCCGACTCATCATGAACCTATTGTTAAAATTACAACTAAACAAATGGTTGATTTTGTGATGAAAAATCCGGTTGATTCGAGAGTTGTCATAATGGCTCCAATCGTTCGTAATGAAAAAGGAACTCACATTGAAACATTAAAAAAGTTTGCCTCAAAAGGTTATGAACGTGTAAGAATTGATAAGAGTGAAACGATAAGAATAAGCGAAGTTGAACCACTCGAAAAGAATAAGAAACACTTTATAGATATAGTGGTAGATCGCCTTAAACTTAAAGAAAACAGCACTTCGCGTATCTATGATTCCATTGAAAACGCATTAGATGCTGCTAATGGCTATGTTTTGATTTCTTGTGATGGACAAGAGACTTTATTTAGTGAACATAATTCTTGTAAATATTGCGGCTTTTCAGTGCCAGAATTAGAGCCACGTTTATTTTCTTTTAATGCTCCTCTAGGATGTTGTCATGATTGTAAGGGCTTAGGAATTAAACAAGAAGTTAGTGAAGATCTTTTGATTCCTAATGATAATTTTTCAATTAATCAGGGAGCGATTAAATACTATAAATATCAATCGATGGATGGAAAATCTACTATCGATATGGAAGAACTTAGAAGTTTAGCGCAATACTATGATATCCCTTTAGATATTCCTTATCGTAAATTGTCTGATAAACACAAAGATATCTTAATGAATGGCGTCTCAGAAGATGAATATCGGGTTGATATTAAAACGGCATCGGGAAATACTATTAAAAGAAGAGGATTTGAAGGTATTAAACATCGTATTCAACGTCTTTTTGATACCACTAATTCTGAAGGATCTCGAGAGTATTACGCAAGTTTCATGAAAGACCGCGAATGTCCTACATGTCATGGTGCTCGTCTCAATGAACAAGTTTTATCAGTTAGAATCAATGGATTGAACATTTATGAAGTATGCTGTTTACCTTTAGTAAAATTGAGAGCGTTTATCAAAGAATTAGATAATGTATTAGATTGTGAGCAAAAAGAGATTGCGAATTTAGTTATTCGCGAAATAGATTCTCGATGTTCATTTTTGATTGATGTCGGATTAGATTATTTAACTTTATCCAGAATGGCGATGACATTATCCGGTGGAGAAGCACAACGTATTCGTCTTGCAACACAAATCGGATCTCGGTTGACGGGTGTCTTATATGTTTTAGATGAACCATCAATTGGTTTACATCAGCGAGATAACGATCGTCTAATTCAAACCATGCGCTCGATGAGAGATTTAGGAAATACATTAATCGTTGTTGAACATGATGAGGATACTATGCTTGCGGCTGACTATTTAGTAGATATTGGTCCAGGAGCAGGTGTACATGGTGGATACATTACTGCAAGTGGAACACCAAAAGAAGTAATGGAAAATCCAAACTCATTAACTGGACGTTATTTAAAAGGTGAGATGTTTATTCCGGTTCCAGCATATCGTTCTAAAGGTCATGGAACTGAGATTCAAATTAGAGGTGCTCGTTGTAATAACTTGAAAAACATTAATGTTTCCATACCTTTAGGATGTATGGTTGCGGTAACTGGTGTTTCAGGTTCTGGCAAAAGTTCTCTAATTACTGAGACATTATATAAGAAATTGGCTCAAAAATTATCACAAACCAAAGTTGAATGTGGAGAGTGCGATGATATTGTCGGTCTAGATAACATTGATAAAGTTATTAATGTTTCTCAAGAACCTATTGGCAAAACCCCTAGAAGTAACCCTGCTACTTATATTGGAGTTTTTGATGACATAAGAGAATTGTTTGCTCAAACAAAAGAAGCAAGAGCACGTGGTTATCAAAAGAGTCGCTTTTCCTTTAATATGCCTGGCGGTCGTTGTGAAAAGTGTAATGGTGACGGCGTAAGAAGAATTGCAATGAACTTTTTACCTGACGTTTACGTAGTATGTGATGAATGCCATGGTCATCGTTACAATGATGAGACATTATCAATTACTTATAAAGGCAAAAATATTTTTGAAATTTTAGATATGACAGTTGAAGAGGCGAAAGAGTTCTTTAAGAACCTTCCTTCAATAGCTCGTAAAATCCAAACTTTATATGATGTAGGACTTGGATATATTAAGCTTGGTCAAAGTTCTACGACTCTTTCTGGTGGAGAAGCACAACGTGTTAAACTTGCATATGAATTACAACGTCGTTCTACTGGAAAAACATTATATATTCTTGATGAGCCTACCACAGGACTTCATACTCATGACATCAAAGATTTATTAAATGTGCTTCAAATGATTGTTGTGGGTGGTAATACAGTTGTAGTAATCGAACATAACCTCGATGTTATAAAATGTGCTGATTACATTATCGATATGGGACCCGAAGGTGGAGAACGCGGAGGTATGGTAATCGCTAAAGGAACACCAGAAGAAGTTGCAAATAATGAAAATTCATTTACAGGTCAATATTTAAAAAGAATTCTTGAGCGGGATAAAGGGAGAATGAATCGTCGTAATGTTGATTAAAATTCTATTAAATGATACACTACAAGAGGTGATATTTTATGAAAAAAGATTTAACCATTAGAGACTTTGCTAATCATTTTGGCCTAAAGTGGATAAATGGTGATCAAAATGCTTTAGTAAGACCAATCACCGAGCATGTCGTTTCTCGCCCAGGATTGGAGTTAGCAGGATTTTTTGAGTATCCTCGCTCAAGTCGTATTATCTTTCTCGGAAACACTGAAATATCGTATATTAATTCATGTAAAGATCGGAAAAAGTTAAAAAAAGCTTTTGATTTTATCACTAATGATGAATGTCCTGGGATTGTTTTATGTAAGAATCATGAATGTCCGGCAGAACTTCTTGAAATCGCTAGAGAGAAAAACTTTCCAATTCTTGGTACGATGAGAAATACTAACGAATTGAATTATGAAGCTGTTGTTTATCTTGGGGAAGAATTAGCTCCTTCTACTGCGGTTCACGCTTCGTTATTAGAAATTTTTTCTGAAGGTGTATTAATCTTAGGCGAATCAGGTATTGGTAAATCAGAAACTACGTTGGAATTAATCAAAAAAGGTCATCAACTTGTTTCTGATGATCGAGTTGAAATCTCTTTATTTAAAGGAGAATTAGTTGGAAGAGCTCCCGAACTTTTAGTGGGAATGATGGAAGTACGCGGTATTGGTATTATCGATGTGCCTCGTATGTTTGGAATAAACTCATTACTAGATCGTATCAATATCTCTTTTGCAATTAAATTGGTGCATTTAGATCCTGAGGCTCCGATGGAAAGATTAGGAACCAGTACACAGTATTATGAAATTCTCGGAAAGAAGATACCATATTTGACTCTTCCAGTTTCTGGTGCTCGTTCTATGGCTGAAATTATTGAAGTTGCTATTACCAATCTTAAACTAAAAAAATATGGTTACGACTCCGGATATGCATTTGAAAGTCGTCTCAATGAATTATTGTCGAGGAAAAATAGAGTATGAACATATTTGCTTTACCAAAAGAAATCGTTATTGGTCCATTAAGAATCACTTACTACGCGATATTTATTTTAATAGGAGCAGCTATCGCGTATTTTATCGCTGCTTACACTGCAAAGAAAAAAGGATATGATTTTAGAATATTTGAAAGTGTATTTTATATCGCGTTCCCAACCGGTATTATCGGAGCACGCATATGGTATGTTATCGCCGAATGGCAAAAAACTTTTGCCGGAAAACCTTTTGAAAATGTATTTAAAATTTGGGAAGGTGGTCTTGCAATTCAAGGTGGAGTTCTTCTAGGTGGCCTAGCAGGTATTTTATTTGTTTATTTTAGACGCAAAAATCTTAGAGTTTTAGATGGTATTGATTTTGTGTTTCCAGGTATACTTGTGGCTCAAGCTATCGGAAGAATTGGAAACTTTTTCAATCAAGAAGTTTATGGACAGTGTGTTGATCGCAATACATGGGGATTTTTACCATCATTTATCTTAGATCAAATGTCAGGTATAAATGGCTCTGGATGTTTAGAAGGAGAAATCGCAACTCCGCTTTTCTTAATTGAAGCATTGACTAATCTTGCCGGATTCTTAATTATTTACTTTGGAATCGGATACTTGTTAAGAAAATATAAAGCTCCAGGTGATATGGCTGCCACTTATTTTATTTGGTATGGTCTAACAAGAATTATCTTAGAAAAACAAAGAAATGACCAGTTCATTATGGGTGATAAAATCGCTGCATCTTACGCGATGGGTTGGGTATTCTTTATCGGTGGAATTGTTGCCATTGTAGCATGTCATTTATATGATAAGTACTACTATAAACCTCGAATTGCAAGCGCAGAGGCTGGTTATAAAAACTTTATAGATAAGCGTAATGAAGACTTATAAATATATCATATTTGATTTAGATGGAACATTAGTTGACACTGATCTATTGGTAATTGAAGGTGTTAGAAATACATTAGAACATTTTAATTATCATGCGACTATTACATTGAGAGATTTAGTTTCTTTTTTGGGCCCTACCTTAAGAGATTCTTTTTCCAAATTTTTAGAACAATCAGTCGTAGAAGAAGCTATAAAATACTATATTGAATTCTCAAAAAGAGAAATTTCAAAATTAGCGACACTTTATGATGATGTAATTGATATTTTAGATAATTTAAAAGAAAAAGGTTTTAAATTAGCTATCGTTACATCTAAAATGCGAAGCAATACAGAAGTGACCTTAAAAACATTTAACTTAGATATGTTTGATGTTGTTATTTCATTAGAGGATGTAGGTACTCCAAAACCAGCACCCGATGGAATAATTAAAGCGATAGAGATGTTAAATGGTGATAAAGCGGAAACATTATATATAGGTGATAATGAAAGTGATGGAATCGCTGCTTATAATGCAAATGTTGATTTTGGATTAGTTACATGGTCAGTAAAAAATGTGGATATTAAGGCAGATTATTATATTGATTCATATCGTAAATTATATGAGGTGTTAACAAGTGGATAAAATCTATGATGCGATTATAATTGGAGCAGGACCTTCCGGAATTACAGCTTCTATTTATTTAAAAAGAAGTGGTGTCGATTTTTTATTGTTTGACAATGGTATGCCTGGAGGTAAAGTAAATTATACATATCAAGTTGAAAACTATTTAGGATTTGAAAATATTAATGGTAGTGATTTAGCTTTTAAACTATATCAACAATTAATTTATAATAAAATATTATTGAAAACAGAAAAAATTACTTTGGTAAAAAAAGAAGGAGATATTTTCAAAGTAGAAACTAATAAAAAAGTTTATTTATCTAGAACAATCTTGGTGGCAAGCGGAACGCGTGAAAGAAAGTTGCATGTTGAAGGTGAAGATAAATTCTTTGGAAAAGGTGTTTCTACTTGTGCGGTTTGTGATGGGAATTTTTATAAAGGTCAAAAAATAGCAGTTATTGGAGCAGGTAATTCGGCTTTTGAGGAAGCATTATATCTATCTTCATTGAGTGATCAAGTATTTATTATTCATCGTTCCGATACTTTTAGAGCGGACCAATTGTTATGTCAAAAGGTTGAAAATAACATGAATATTCATTTGAAATATCCTTATGTAGTTAAAGAGATATTGGGTGATGATCATGTCTCTTCTTTAAGATTAGAAAATACATTATCTCACCAAGAAGAAGTTTTTGATTGTCGAGCAGTATTTACTTATATTGGCTCTGAGGCAAATACATCATTTATAGAGGATAAAAGGATTCTTGATAGTAATGGTTTCATTGAAGTTAATGGCGAAATGGAAAGTCGCTTAGAAGGATTATTTGCTTCCGGTGATGTCACCTCTAAACATTTGAGACAAATCGCTGTTGCAAGTGGTGATGGAGCTCTAGCAGCTACCTCGATAAATCGCTATTTAAAAGAAAAGTTTTAATTGCTATTATTATTTCCATAATATAACTTCTATTTTTTTTAATATAATACCGACTTTGGAACATAATAAACTTGTCTAAGGAGGTAGAAAAATGAAAAAATTAGCAGCTTTAATGCTATTATCATTCCTTTTCGTTGGATGTACTAATGATGATATTCCTAGTTCCTCTTCTTCATCTAGTTCGACACCAACAAGTAGCGTTACAACATCAAATGATGAAGAAAGCGATTCAAGTTTAACTACTGAAGATTCCACAAAAGAAGATACTAGTGATTCTAACGAAACGACCGTACAAGAATAAAAATGTAAAATAACTAGGAGATTTAACTCTTAGTTTTTTTATTTTTTAAATAAGTTAATGTGTGTGCAATGTTTTTTTATATAAATTATTATATAATAATTGTTGGTGAAGTTATGAAAAATACATCATATACTCAAGAGATTAAAGAAGAATTACTTGCTTCTAATTATCAAAACGACGAATTAAAAGCCCTGCTTTCAGGTTTTGTGAAAGCGAATGGAAATATTGCATTATCAAAAAATTTCCATCCTATTTCTATTTTACTTCGAACTGAGAATCAATCGATTGCTAAAAAGTTAGCTAAGGCATTTGAAATGATTTATCAAATAAAACCAGTTCTATCATATTCGCGAAAAATAAATTTAGATCGCAGTGATGTTTTTACTATTTCAATTGAAAATAATGTTGAAGAAATCTTAAATAATCTTGAGGTTAGTCAAGGCTTTTTACCTTCATTGCCCAGCGAGCAAATTAAAGGACGTCTTTTTAAATTTTATTTGATTGGTGTTTTTCTCGCAGTTGGAACTGTAAATGGACCTGAAACTTCTAATTACCATTTGCAATTATCATTCAGCGATGAAGGATTTTGTGATTTTATTTTAAGGCAATTGCTTCAAAGATTCAAAGAGCAAAAGAAAATGGATTTTAAAAAAATAGTAAGAAAAACAAAATTTGTTTTATATCTTAAAAAAGCTGAACAAATATGTGTTTTCTTGACAGTAATCGATGCGACTGAATCACGGTTAAAATTTGAAAATTATCGAATCGAAAGAGATTTTGTAAATAGTTATAATCGTTATCAAATTTGTGAAAATGCTAACTATTATAAAACTATTAAAACCTCAAGAGAACAATTAAAAAATATTGAAATTATTAAAGACAAAGTAGGCTTTAAAGTTCTTGATGAAAAAACGCGCGCAGTCATTGAATTGAGAGAAAAAGATGAAGAGTATACTTTAAAAGATATTGCCAATCTTTTAAATAGTAATTATGGTATTAAAATATCTAAATCTGGAGTTAACCACATCTTTCAAAATATCGCTAAAATTGCAAGTAAATATGGAGGCAATAATTAATGGAATCAATGGATATTTATGTGCAGCTGGGCCAAAGAATCGTATATTTAAGAAAACAAAAAAAGATGTCAGCTTTAGATCTATCTATCGAAGCTGACATAAACAGAAATTATCTATCTGATCTGGAAAATGGAAGAAGAAATCCTTCGCTTAAAGTTTTAAGACAAATCGCAATGGCATTAGAGATAAGTCTCAGTGAGCTTTTTGAAGGTATAAGAGACTATTCTTTATTAGAAGATAAACTTAAAATTTCATCGATCAAATTGTAGGCTTTAGCTTCTTCGGGCTCTAAAAAGTAATCACGATCAGTATCGGCACGAATCTTTTCAATCGGTTGTGAAGTGTTTTCACTAAGAATCCGATTGAGTTTTTCTTTTAGAAATATAAATCTTTTTGTCATGATTTCTAAATCACTTACTTGACCATTTGTACCACCTAATGGTTGATGAATCATAATTTCACAATTTGGATAAGAATAGCGATGACCTTTAGTACCGCTTGAAAGTAGAAATGCACCCATTGAAGCGCACAATCCTACTCCGATAGTTTCGATGATACAAGGGGAAATTTTCATCGCATCATAGATAGCAAGACCTGCACTTACAGAACCGCCCGGTGAGTTAATGTAAATAGTTATTTTTTCACGTGGTGATGAAGCGCTTAAATATAAAATTTCAGATATAATTAGCGAGGCTATCTCATCGTTAATTTCTCCTGAAAGAACGATAATTCGCTCGCTTAAAAGCAAAGAAAATAAATCGTAATTTTTTACTCCATCGTAACTTTGAATGCTCACAGCAGGTATAAGTGGCATAATTATCTCCTTTGGCGTCTATTTTAGTGTAAGAAATAATCGTCAAAAATATACATCAAAGTTAATAAATGCGTAAAAAACCAGTACATTTTTCTTTAAAAGTGGAAAGTATATTAGTATAATATACTTGCAGTGCAAAAGAAGGAGGACATAATAAATGTCAGTAAAAATTGCAATTAATGGATTTGGACGTATTGGACGTCTCGCTTTCCGCCAAATGTTTGGCGCGGATGGCTACGAAATCGTCGCTATCAACGATTTGACCAGCCCAAAAATGCTTGCTCATTTGTTGAAGTACGATTCAGCACAAGGTAGATATGCTTTAGCAGATAAAGTTACCTGCTCAGAAGAAGGTGCTGAAGAAGGATGGATCGCTATCGATGGTCATAAGATTATGATCTATGCTGAAAAAGATGCGAACAATTGCCCATGGAAAGCTCTAGATGTCGATGTCGTTTTAGAATGTACTGGATTCTATTGCTCAAAAGAAAAATCAATGGCTCACATCAATGCCGGTGCTAAAAAGGTCATCATTTCTGCTCCGGCCGGAAACGATTTAAAGACCATCGTTTTCAATGTTAACCACAATACCTTAACCAAAGAAGATCAAATTATTTCTGCTGCTTCTTGTACCACCAACTGTTTAGCTCCAATGGCTAAAGCGTTAAATGATTTCGCCCCAATTCAAAGTGGAATTATGACCACCGTACATGCTTTTACCGGTGATCAAATGGTTTTAGATGGACCACATAGAAAAGGTGATTTAAGAAGAGCTAGAGCCGCTGCTTGCAACATCGTTCCAAACTCGACCGGTGCTGCCAAAGCTATCGGCTTAGTTATTCCAGAATTAAATGGTAAACTCATTGGTTCTGCGCAACGTGTTCCGGTTCCAACTGGTTCAACCACAATCTTAGTCGCAGTTGTTAAATCCGACAAAGAAGTCAATAAGAAAGCTATCAATGATTACATGAAATCAGTTGCTAATGAATCATTCGGTTACACCGAAGAACAATTAGTATCTTCCGATATCATCGGCATCAGTCAGGGTTCTTTATTTGACGCTACTCAAACCATGGTTATCGCTTTAGGTGATGGTTTATATCAAGTCCAAGTTGTCGCTTGGTACGATAATGAAAATTCATACACCGCACAAATGGTTCGTACAATCAAATACTTCTCAGAAAATTGCTAATTTAGTTTTTGAAGTATAAAAGGGTAGCTATTACCCAGTGAGAATTCACTAATAATTAGCGCCCATTAGTTGGGCGCTTTATTTATTATTTATAAGGAGATATAAAGAATGAAAAATGTCAAAGATTTAAAAGTTAAAGGTTTAACAGTTTTAGTTCGTTGCGATTTTAATGTACCATTTGTCGATGGAAAAATTAGCGATGACAACAGAATTGTTGCTGCTTTACCAACTATCAAAGAATTAATCGCTAAAGGTGCTAAAGTAGTTTTGATGTCTCACTTAGGAAAAATCGACTACAAAAAAGAACCAGAAGAAATTGAAAAGGCTAAGAAAAAGAACAACCTTGCTCCAGTTGCCGAACGTTTAGCGTCTCTTTTAGGAAAAGATGTTTCTTTTTGCCCAGCTACACGTGGCGAAGAATTAAAAGCTGCAGTTGCTGCTTTAAAAGAAGGAGACGTTTTATTAGTTCAAAATACCCGTTATGAAAAGGGTGAATCCAAAAATGATTCGGAACTATCCGCTGAATGGGCTTCATTATGTGATGCTTTTGTTATGGATGCATTTGGTTCAGCTCATAGAGCTCACGCTTCAACCTATGGCGTTCCTGAAATCTTAAAAAAAGAAGGAAAACAAACTGCTGTTGGATATTTAGTTGAAAAAGAAGTAGTCTCTTTAAAAAGAACTGTCGATGTTCCAAATGAAGGAAGACCATATGTCGCTATCTTAGGTGGATTTAAAGTTTCTGATAAAATCAAAGTTATCAATTCTTTAGTTCAAAAATGTGACAAAGTTATTATCGGTGGAGCTATGGCTTATACTTTCTTGAAAGCATTAGGTAAAAATATCGGACAATCTCCATGTGAACTAGATCAACTTGATTATGCGAAAAAAATGTATGAGACAGGAAAGCTTTTGCTTCCTGTAGATGTTGTAATCGCTAATGACTTTAATAATCCAACCGAAGTTAAAACCGTTTCAGTTGATGATATTCCAGAAGGATATGAAGGTATGGATATTGGTGAAAAGACTATGGAACTTTATTGCTCGGAAATCGCAAAAGCACACACTGTGTTCTGGAATGGCCCAATGGGTGTATTTGAAAAAGAACAATTTGCCAAAGGTACAATCGCGGTTTGTAAAGCTTGTGCCGAACTAGAAAATGCCTTCACTGTTATCGGCGGCGGAGATAGTGCTTCAGCCGTTAAACAATTTGGTTACAAAGATAAGTTCTCGCATGTTTCAACCGGTGGCGGTGCCTCACTTGAAATGATTGAAAACGACGGCCACTTGCCTGGAATTGATGTAATAGGTTAATAAAATGAGAAAAAAATTACTTCTTGGCAACTGGAAAATGAACAAGACAGTTGCTGAATCAAAAGAATTTGCATCTAAAGTTGCTCCTATTGCAGAGTTGGCTAAAAAAAATAATATCCTGGTAGGTGTTGCTCCGACATTTTTGTCTTTAGATGCCGTTAAACAAGGAACTAAAGACTTTATTGTTGCTTCACAAAATTGTCACTTTGAAGATTCTGGTGCTTTTACTGGTGAAGTATCGATTCCAATGTTAAAAGCAATTGATATTGATTGGGTTATAATCGGACATTCTGAAAGACGTCAATACGACAATGAAACCGATGAAAAGTGTAATAAAAAGATCAAAAAACTTGTCGCTAATGGTATGACATCTGTTTATTGTGTTGGTGAAACCTTAAAAGAATTTGAAAAAGGATTAACTAAAGAGGTTGTTGGTAGACAATTAAGAGAAGGTTTAAAAGAATTAAACGCTGCAGATTTTGATAAAATCGTAGTTGCTTATGAGCCGGTTTGGTCTATTGGGACTGGAAAAAATGCTTCTGAAGAAATTGCCCAGGATATTTGTTCGTTCGTAAGAGAAACAATTAAAGATATGTATGGTGAAGTAAGTTCGAAAGTCTTAGTTATTTATGGTGGATCAGTGAAACCAGAAAATATCGCTGGTTATCTTTCTCAAAAGGACGTGGATGGAGCTTTAGTAGGTGGAGCTTCATTGAAAATTGAATCATTTGAAGCTATGGTCAAAGCCTTAGTTTAAAATAGATTGCAAAGCTATTGGAAATTTCCGATAGCTTTTTTAATTTTATTAAGGATATATAAAATATGATTTTGACAAAAAACGACTAAGGGTAGATATTAAGAAAATGGGAATTAAATAAAAGAAATCGATTTCTAATTATAAAAAACACTTGTATCATTTATATTTTAGAATTGTTTGATTTAAATTATTGAAAAATATGCCTATTTATAAGCACATTTACAAGAAATTTTTTTAGAAAGGGCTTTCAATGTAAAAAATATAGTGATATAATATCTTCGTTCATTATGACGTTTGGTTTTTTAGTGATCAAATGCGGTGCGCGAAAGCACTATGGAGGACAGTAGATATGGACAAAAAAACAACCGCTGCAAATGAAAATATAGAAGAGGCTTATGTTTCATTAAGGCACATTGACAAAATTTATGATAACAATGTTCAAGCTGTTTTTGATTTCAATCTCGACATCAAAAAACATGAATTCATTGTTTTCGTCGGCCCATCGGGATGTGGAAAATCCACTACATTAAGAATGATTGCTGGTTTAGAGGACATCACGAAAGGCGAACTTTACATTGACAATGAACTTTGTAATGATAAAACACCAAAAGATAGAGATATCGCGATGGTATTCCAAAGCTATGCTTTGTATCCGCATATGTCTGTTTATGATAATATGGCTTTCGGATTAAAAATTAGAAGAATGCCAAAATATGAAATTGACAAACGTGTTCACGAAGCGGCAAGAATTCTTCAAATTAAAGAATACTTAGATCGTAAACCAAAAGCGTTATCAGGTGGACAAAGACAACGTGTTGCCTTAGGTAGAGCGATTGTAAGAAATGCTAAAGTTTTCTTGATGGATGAGCCATTATCAAACTTAGATGCTAAACTTCGTGTACAAATGAGAAGTGAAATTATTAAACTTCACGAATCGTTAGGTGCGACCACTATCTATGTTACCCACGACCAAACTGAAGCTATGACAATGGCATCGAGAATCGTCGTAATGAAACTAGGACGTATCCAACAAATCGGAACCCCAATCGAAATTTATAACCACCCAGCCAATTTATTTGTCGCTGGATTTATCGGTTCACCGGCAATGAATTTCTTAAAGGTTAAATTTGATTCAAAAACTGGTGTTGCTACATGTTCTGATGGAAGAGAAATTAAGATTCCACAAAAAGTTTACGAAGGAAAACAAATTCCGGAACAAGTTATTCTTGGAATTCGTCCTGAAGATATCGTTCCAGTCGAAGAAGGTGGATATGATATTGAAGTAAATGTTGCTGAATTATTAGGCAATGAGTACTATGTACATAGTGACTTTGGTGGAATTGATTTAGTCGCAAAATTTCCAGCCAATAAAATTATCTCAATTCACGATAAATTGAAGGTTGATTTAAAGGCTGAAAAAGTCCATTTCTTTGATTTAGAAACAGAAATGGCAATTTAAAAAGGTATTAGCAGAAAACTTTTCTGTTGATATATACAAACATTAAGACGGATTTGTATAAAACCGTCCACTAAAAAGAAAGGAGAAAAAATAATGTTTAGTAAAACTAAGTTACTTCTTTGCACATTTGCCTTATTCGGCTTAGTAGCTTGTGGTAACAATGCCGGTGGCGATGATGAATTCGAACAAAATACCGGTTCTTTTCAAGCTCCAGTCCCAACTATGTATATCGTTGGTTCACACTGGGCTAATTGGGATCCAGCTGCGGCTGCTGCAGATCCAGAATTAGCTTTCACTATGAAAGCAGGTTCATCCAGTGTTATGGAATATGATGTGACCCTTACAAGTGAAATGCTCGCTGGTTACGTTGGATTTAAATTCGTTGCTGGAGGATCATGGGATGTCCAATATGGTATGGAAGATATTGACTTTGATTCCTGCAATGAGGCATTTAGAAATTTATTTCCTGGAAGAGAAAAGAATTCATGGAAAGAAGGAACTAATAATCGTTCCAATGTTCAAGGATATGATGACAATTCATTAGCAGCTGGTGTTTATCACATTGAATACGATTCATTAAATGTTAAAACAGATATGGATAGCTTAGGCTACAAGTTTGTTATTAACTTTACTGCAGCTGAATAGTTTTATTAGGAAGGAAAATAAAAAAATGAAAAAACTTTTAACTTTAGGAACTGCGCTTTTATCAACATTAGCTCTTGTTGCTTGTAATAACGGCGGAAACGGCGGAACCAAAATTACAATTTGGGCTACAGCTGCTGAAGAAGCTGTTGTCAAAGCTGTCGTTGATGATTACAATGCCAAACAAACAGATAATTCTAAAAAATTTGATTATGAGTTTGTTCCAGTTGCAGAAGGAGATGCTGGTACAACATTAGCAAAAGACCCAACTGTCGATGGCGCACCAGCCCTATTCTTATGTGCTGATGACCACATTTCTAACTTACAATCATTGAACATTGTTTCAGAGGTTGTTGGTACTAGAAAAGACAAGATTGTTTCTGAATTAACAGAAGTTTCTGTTATGGGTGCTACCTTAAATGACAAACTTTATGGTTTCCCAGTTACTTCTGACAATGGCTACTTCTTATGGTACAATAAAGGAATTGAGGGAATCGAAGATAAAATCGATTCATTAGAAGATTTACTTGCCTTTGCAAAAGAACAAGGTAAGAGTGTATTAATGGATGTTCCAAATGGATTCTATGCCAACTCTTTCATTATGTCTCCACAAGCTAATGGTCTTGATTCATTATACTGGACAAAAGATGCTGATGGAAAAGTTTCATATACAAGTACTTGGGATAATGATACGGGTGCTAAAGTTTCTGAATATATCGGTGGTTTGTTAACCCCATATTATGCTGATGGTACATTACAAATTGGTAGTAACGATGTCATTACTGCTAACATGACTGAAGATGGTTCTTTGATTGCTGCCGTTTCTGGAACATGGATGGAATCTCAACTTCTCATAAATTTAGGTGATGAGTTAGGCGCTGCAAAGCTTCCTTCATACCACATTGATGATACTGCCTACCAAATGGCATCATTCAGTGGTTCTAAAATTTATTGTTTAAATAAAACAAGACCTGTTGCCGAACAAAAAGTCGCTGCTGATTTGGCTGAATTATTAATTTCAAAAGAAGCTCAATTAAAGAGATTTGAAATTAGAAAATCAATCCCATGTAACAAAGAAGCTCTTGAAGAAGATTCCTATAAGAATAATGTTTCTATCGGTGCTGCTGCCCTAGCCGAGCAAAATGAGTTCGGATGTGTCCAAGCAAAAACTGCTGAAGGTAGATATTGGGATATTGGAAAAGCTATCGGACAAGCTTACATTGAACAAGATTCACAATTAGTTGATGCCGATGGAAATCAAATTACCTGGAAACAATTCTTAGAAACTCAAATGAACATCTTGAGACTAGCTCAATAATTGTTTCATTCTTGATTAGTCATTCATTTAGGAGGAGTATAACTTCTCCTAAATGAATTTTTTGAAGGAGAGTTATGTTATGAAAACAGTGAAAGATGAGATTGAAAACTCAAATGAAAAGGAAAGCACCGAACTAAACGGTGTGTTTACCAAAAAAGTTCGTCTAATTAATCCAGTTGTTTACTTTTTCACTTCAGTTTTAAATGCGATATGGAAATTGGTTAAATGGCTTTTAGATTTAGTTCTATCAATGTTTAGCTCTATTTTCCATTTTGTTAAAATGGTGGGAATAGGTATTTATAATGGAGTTATAGGTATTGTTAATTTCTTTAAAAGGAAAGCTCATCAATATAAATACAATGATAAAGCCGGAAGACTATCATTTTTCTTGTTTGGCTATTCATCATTCTCTCATAAACAATATGTTAATGGTGTTTTATTTGCTTTGTTTGAAGTGCTATATATAGTTTTATTTGCTTTATTCGGCGCAAATTCTATATATATGTTAACTTTTGGTAAATTAGGTTTAGTACCAACACAAGAAGTTTGCTATGATGGATTTTGTGAACTCCGTATTGGCGATAACTCAATCATGATATTGATTTATGGCTTATTATGGATTCTATCGATATTCTTGTTTATTTATATTTGGAATCGCAGTATTAATATGGGATATTACAATTATCGTATTGATGAATTTATTAAGTTCGAAAAAATCGATAAAAGTAATGTAGATATGGCGAAACATCTTGATGAAGAGGCCAAGAAAGCATTTGATGCTGGTATTTCTTCGAAAAAATTTCTTGCCGATCATCAAAAAGAAATTGAAGATTACATTTCTAAAATCGAAGATGTGAAAGAGAAAGATTATACAAAATATTTACTAGTAAATACATGTAAACATTCTTTCGTTCATCTCAAAAAAGTAAAAAAACAAGAAGCAATTATTGCTAAAGCGGAACTTAAGAAAGAAAAACTTATTGTTGCTCGTGAAAAAGGTTTAGAAACTAAAAAACAGCAATATGAGCAAAAGAAAGCTGCATATACTGGCGATGATGAAGAATATCTCGATAAGTTATATGTAAAAGTTGAAAAATATGAAAATAGTACAATGTTAAAAGTCGCTAATTGCGATAAAAAAATCAGTCATCAAAAACATGTTTTAGAAGAGATACTCAAAAGATATTCTACTTATGTTGAAATGCAACATACTAGAAATAATGATCGTTATGGTAAATTTAATGATTATTATAAACATGTTGCTGATTTAGATTTACAATTAGTATTCTATAGAAATTATCGTAAATTTGTCGAATTATATTTCTCTAAGTTAGATAAGTTCGGAGAAGCAAATGAAGAAAACGCTAAGGCCATTGTAAAACTTGGCGAAGAAATGAACGAAAAGATCAAAACAACAAGAGAAAATTTCAACGCTATTAGAGAAAAGAAAAAAGTCTTAGAAGCAGAATTAACTCAAGTTAAGGTTGCTTACAAGGAAGAAGTAAATGCTATTAAAGCATCTGGTGAAGAGAATCAAGAAACTCGTTTATTAGAAGCTAAAGCAAAATTGGTCGATTCTACAACTGCTATCATGCGTCGCTTAAATGATTTACCAACTGATAAGAACATTAACCTTCTTGAAAAAGAAGAAATTAAAGAATCGAAAAATGCATATGTCCGCGATAAAAAATTCTTAAAGACAAATTATAAGAGTGAAGAATACGCAAGAAAAGAAGTTATAGACTTAATGTTAGTTGATTACCATATCGATTATAAAGATGCAGTTAAATTTGTTGATAATCTATTTGTTAGTGATGATAAAAATAAATGTGCATTAAGTGAAGAAGAACTTCAATGTAAAATAAATTCATTAGAAAATGAAAAGAATGAGTATGTTGCTAAACATCCTGATAATTATGTAGGTAAGCCAAAATCATTCAAAGAATCTATGAAGAGTTTATTTAATGATAAATTTCATATCACAATCTTATCTTTACCAATTATCGGTATTGTGTTTATTTCCATCGTTCCATTATTATTCTCAATCTTGGTGGCGTTTACAAACTATTCTAGTAAAAATTACCCACCAACACAATTATTCACTTGGATTGGACTTGAAAACTTTTTCTCGATTTTCAATCCTGCTCCTGATTCTGTATATGCAGTTTTACCTCAAGCACTACTAAAAACTGTTAGATGGACATTAATTTGGGCGATTGTTGCTACTTTCTCAAATTATATTTTAGGTATTGTTGTCGCCTTAATGATTAATAAAGATGGAATTAAGCTTAAGAAATTATGGAGAACAATCTTCATGATGACTGTCGCTATTCCTCAATTTATTTCGCTTCTTTCTATCGGTATTTTGTTGAAAGATACTGGTGCAGTAGGTCAAATCTTCCATTTGGGATTTGGTAGTGATTCTTCTGATCAAGGCGTTTTAATTGCCAAGATTATTATAATCATAGTTAATATTTGGGTTGGTATTCCTTATACTATCCTATCGACAACTGGTATCTTATTGAATATTCCAAAAGATCTATACGAGTCTGCTAAAGTAGATGGTGCAGGAACATTTACTCAATTTACCAAAATTACTATGCCTTATATTTTGTTTGTTACTGGACCATATCTGATTACTCAATTTGTCGGTAATATCAATAATTTCAACGTTATTTACTTCTTGACTGGTGGTGGCCCAGCAATTAGAGGATCCGGTCTATTAGGGCTAGGTCAAACTGACTTGTTAATTACATTCTTGTATAAGATTATTACATCTAATAATGCAGACTATGGTTTGGCTAGTACGATTGGTATTGTAATCTTCATAATCTGTTCATTTATCTCAATTGTAATGT
Organism: uncultured Bacilli bacterium; assembly: GCA_947595215.1. Taxonomy (GTDB): domain Bacteria; phylum Bacillota_I; class Bacilli_A; order RFN20; family CAG-449; genus CANQAG01. The sequence continues at coordinate 2,699 of CANQEO010000001.1, read as the reverse complement.
ACAACAAGAGTAATTCAATTAAAGAGGAGGATCAATTCCAATAGTATGAAAAGTTTAAAGACAGGACGTATATTATCAAACGTCGCAATTTACGCAATATTAATTATAATGTCGTGTTTCTGGCTCTTACCGATTGTATGGATTATCCTTCAATCATTTGGTACTGGTGGAATTGGTGTTAGAACAAAACTTATTCCGGATTCTTTTACACTCGATAATTACATTTGGTTATTTAGTAATTTTACGGGAGTGACTAATCCAATAGCTGAGAACCATTCATATGAGGGTATGTTCTTCGGATGGTTCATGAATACTTTAATTGTAGCTATACTATCATGTTTAATCTCAACATTATTCGTGTTAGGTACTGCCTATGCATTATCAAGATTCAGATTTAAGGCTCGTGCGATTTTCATGAGAGTTAACTTAATTATAGGTATGTTTCCTGGTTTCTTAAGCATGATCATTATGTATTGGGTCATGAAAGAAATATTCCATTTGCAAGGTAACTACATGTCGCTAGTAATTATTTATTCGGCTGGCGCGGGAGGTGGTTATTATATTGCGAAAGGTTTCTTCGATACTATTTCAAAAAACATCGATGAAGCAGCTATGATTGATGGAGCCTCAAAAAGTCAAATTTTCTGGCAAATTATCCTACCATTAGCTAAGCCAATTATTGTCTATACCGTCTTAACAAGTTTTATGGGTCCATGGGGAGATTATATTACCTCATCCTATATTATCGGTTTTCAAAATGCTTCAAACTGGACAGTTGCAATTGGCCTTTATAAATTTGTATCAGATAATGATACGTCAATGTCCTACTACACCCAATTTGCTGCTGGTGCAGTTATAGTCGCGTTACCAATTACGATATTATTCTTCGCCTTACAAAAATACTATGTGTCAGGCGTTACTGGCGGCGCAGTTAAAGGATAAGACTAAAATGAAAAAGAGATTGCTACTATTAACATCTCTTTTTTCACTTTCGGCGCTTGTAGCATGTAACGATGGTAATACAAGCGTTTGTGATCCAATGTTTGAGGATTGCGACAGTAAAAGTGAAATAAAGAAGGTGGATTTACAAAGTTACACTGAAAACAATTATGTTTTCGATGAAATGGTTTCTAATAAAGATGGATCAGTAAGTTATGAAATCTTTGTTAGAAGTTTCTATGACTCTGATGACGATGGTATTGGGGATTTAAATGGTGTTAAGACTAAATTACCTTATCTTGAAGATTTAGGTGTTAAAACTATTTGGCTTATGCCAATTATGCCCTCTCCATCATATCATGGATACGATGTTACAGATTATTATGATATAAACCCAGATTACGGAACTTTAGATGATTTTAAAGATCTTACTGAAGAGGCTGAAAAACATAATATTGATGTAATGATTGATATTGTATTTAATCACTCTAGCTCTAATCACCCATGGTTCAAGCAATCATTTGAAGACTATTTATGGAATAACACTGATAGTGATTCGAAAAAAGATTGGTATGTTTGGTCTGATACTCCAAGAACATCTTATGGCACTAAAAGAGACGGTAATGATGTAGCGTATTATGAGGCTCGTTTTGATTCATCAATGCCTGATTTTAATACACAAAACACTCAAGTACGTGAAGAGATGGTAAACATCTTAAAATACTGGATTGATTTAGGCGTAGACGGATTTAGGTTTGATGCTGTTAAATATTTCATGTATGAAAATGCCGATTACAACGCTAGTTTCTTAACCTATCTTAAAGATGCTATTGAAACTTATGCTCCTTCAATTTATTTTGTTGGTGAATGTTGGGACAATATTAACGTAATTAACAACTATTACAAATCTAAATGTGATTCTTTCTTTAAATTCAATGCTTCACTTGAAGGTATGAGTTCTGATGCGATATTGTCACAAGTTAAAGGAATTATCAATTCTAATAGTTTTGGTGAAAAGATTGAGCAACAAGAAAAGGAAATGAAAACTAATAATCCAAACGCTTATTCATCCTATTTCCTTTCAAATCACGATATGGATCGGGCTTCAAAGTCCTTTACTGGTGAATATGCTAAGATGGCTGCCTCATTAACATATTTGATGCCAGGCACTCCATATATGTATTATGGAGAAGAAATCTTATTAAAAGGCAAGAGAACTACAAGCCCAGATGATCTAAGCGATGTTAAAAGAAGACTTCCGATGATTTGGTCTGAAACTGATAAAACTGGTGAATGCGATTTTCCAGAAAAAAATAGACAAGATTTAAATGATACTGATCAGGTAAAAGAGGGAGCAAATGATGCTTTAAATGTTAATTACTCATTAATTAATCACTATAAAAAAGTCATTAATATCCGTAACAAATATCCGTTTCTTAAAATGAGTGTTTTTGATAATTTAACTGATAAAATTAATCAAGATTATGAACATGTTCTTGCGTATAAATTAAGTTTAGGTGATGATTATATCATCGTTGTTCATAACTTCGAATCGTATAATGCTGAAATTGATGTTTCTTCGATTGCAAGCACTCTTGTTGATGAAGTTTCTTGTACAAGATTAAGACCTGAATTGTCGGATGGATTATTAAAAATAGGAAGTTTATCAACTGTAATATTAAAATAAAAAAAGGGGATGTTGAAAAACCTAACTGAAAAAAGAGGTTAAAAAGCATCCCTTTTTTCATGGGTTAAAATTG